>NZ_JANSIR010000073.1:0-4865 GCF_047462155.1 Synechococcus sp. OH2 | reverse complement strand
GTTGCAGAGCCGCTCTCAACCGGGAGTAGTGGTCTCTGACCCGGTTCAACCGCTGTCTATTCCAGTGACCCCCCTCAGAGGTCTGGGCAATATCCCTCCTACCCAAATCCACGCCCATTGCGTTGACGGCGTGCTCCGGCTCTGGTGCTTCAGACTCCACGCCAATCTGGATGTAGTAGGAACCGTCTTGGCGTTTGACCAACGTGGCTGCTTTGGGATGAGAGCCTGCTAGCCTGCCACGCTGGTAGTGACCTATATCTAGCTCAAAGCGTTCGCGTCGGTGGTCAGCGACACCGTCGGGTCCTTTGAAAGGGAGGAGAGAAGTCAACCCAAGCAGACCCCTAGGCTAGCGAGAGTAGAGACCGGCCAATGGCTTCAGCTCCTCCAGTAGGGGACAGCTCAGGAAGGCTATAACTTCAACTGTCTGCTTCCGTGGGGTGGTCAGTGAAGGGGTGGCTGCGAATAAAGTCTTTGGGCGTTACGTTTTCCACAAACTTGCGGAAGGCCTCCCGCTCTGCTTCGTCAGCATCTTGGTTCATCGGGATCGAGGCTTCCGCGATTACCTCTTCTACAGTCCAGATGGGGGCATGGGCCCGCAGGGCAAGGGCAATGGCATCGCTGGGGCGGCAGTCAATCTCCTGCTTTTTATCGCCGCAGACTGTAACAAGCACTGCATAGAAGGTATTGTCCAGCAGGGCATGGATGATAACCCGCTCCAGCTTGATCCCCCAAGCTTTCCAGGAGTTCAGAATAAGGTCATGGGTCATAGGGCGGAGGGGCTTTTGGTCGTCCAGCGCCTGCAGAATGGCGTTGGCCTCCGCTCTTCCTACCCAGATGGGTAGGGCACGCCGCTCATGGGTATCGCGCAAGATGACAATGGGAGCCTGGTTGACAGCGTCGACCGCGATCCCAGCCACATGCATCTCGATCATGAGCACTCGCCTCCAGCCTTTAGACCTCGATCGTATCCACTGGTAGCAAACTTTGGCAACACAACATGGGCTCGGTTCGTAAATCACTTGAAGTGGCCCTCATCGGTGGCAGCAGCGAAAGCCGCAGCTTGGCCCACGTCCTCAGCCATGAGGGGATCCCTTGGATAGCCACCGTCACCACTGAGGGGGCCAGAAGGCTATATCGGGATTTGGCGGGGCAAGTGATAGTTACCCGATTTTCGCCCCTATCTTTGTTACAGTTTCTACAGGAACACGGGATCCGCGTGCTGGTGGATGCTTCCCATCCCTTCGCCCAAGAGATCTCGCAACTGGCCATGCAGGTGACCGCCCAACTGGGGATCCCCTACCTGCGCTACGAGCGCCCCCCGGTGGCGTTGGATCCCTGGGTACAGGTAGCGTCAGACTGGCAGGTGTTGCTCACGGATGGCGTACTGGCAGGGCGGCGGGTGCTGCTAACGGTGGGGGTGAAGGCATTGCCCCTGTTTGTGCCCTGGCAGGATCGCTGCCAACTGTGGGCGCGGGTGCTGCCAGAGTCGGTTCCCCGGGCAGTGCAAGCCGGGATCCCTGCCGAGCGGGTGATTGGGATGCGCTTGCCCCTCAGCTTGGAGCAGGAACTGCAGCTTTGGCAGAGGCTGGAGCCCCAAGTGGTTATTAGTAAGGACTCTGGAGAAGCTGGTGGCCTGGCCATCAAGCAGGCTGTGGCTAAAACTCTGGGGATTCCCCTGTGGGTAATCCAACGGCCACTCTTATGCTACCCCTGGTGTAGTCAAGACTTGGCCGAGGTGGTGCGGGAGTGCCAACGTCGGTTGGAGGGGACTTAGAACGGCTCCTCTGCAGGCAGGTCAGGCTCTCGATCTTGACGAGATCCCAGCAATTCCAGCCGATCCACGGCGATGATCGGCCTCTGGCGATCCTCCCCAGTGGTTCGATCTTTCCAGCGATCGAACTTGAGGCTGCCTGTTACCCCGATGAGGCTGCCCTTGCGCACATATTCTCCGGCCACTTCAGCGGTGCGCCCCCACAGCTCCAGGTTGAACCAATCGGGCTTGTCCTCTCCTTTGCGGAAGCGGTTGACCGCCAAGCTAAAGGTACACACCACCTTGCCCGACTCAAAGTAGCGCACCTCTGGATCCATTCCGGCTCTCCCCACCAGGGTCACCAGGTTTAGGCTCATGGGCTTTTCTCCAGACAGTCTGTGGCTTTCAGCCTTCAGTTGTAGCGCTTACAAGGGATCCCTGTCATCTTGCCACAGGCTTAGGGATAACTTTCAGCCTATCTTCCGATTCTCCTGCGGGGATCCCGGTTGATCGGGAGGAAAAATCTTTGCTCTCATGGATTGGGTGACTGCAGGGGGGCGCTGATTGTGTTGCAAAGATTTACAATATCAGAAGCCCCAGAGCAACTGCCGGCCTCTGACCCGTAGACAGATTCCCACCGGCCAGCAGGGAGGGTTCACTACCGCAAGAGAACGCATTCAGCAGTATCCCATGGAATTCATCTACGCATACGCCTGGTTGATCCCCGTCTATCCCCTGGTGGCAGCCTTTTTGCTTGGCCTAGGCATCCTGGTGTTCAACGCCTGGACAAGGGCCAACCGCTCTCTAGCCGCCTTTTTGAGTGTGTTCGCAACGGGGACGGCGATGGTTCACGCCTTTGCCCTCTTGGCCAGCCAACTGCAGGGCCATGAAACCGTCCTCAGAACCATCACCTGGGCCCAGGCGGGATCCTTCTCGCTGGACATGGGCTTTGTAGTCGACCACCTCAGCGCCATGATGCTGGTGGTGGTGACCACCGTGGCCTTCTTGGTACAGATCTACTCCGATGGCTACATGGCCCAGGATCCCGGCTATGTACGTTTCTACGCCTACCTGAGTCTGTTCGCCTCCTCGATGCTGGGCCTGGTGCTCAGTCCCAACCTGGTACAGATCTACATCTTCTGGGAGCTGGTGGGGATGTGCTCCTACCTGCTGATCGGCTTTTGGTACGAGCGGCAGGCAGCGGCAGAGGCAGCTCAGAAGGCATTTGTCGTCAACCGGGTGGGCGACTTTGGCCTGTTGCTGGGCATTTTGGGCTTTTACTGGATTGCCGGCACTTTTGGGTTCGAGGAACTGGCCCGCAATGTGGAGCAGATGGTCGCCAACGGCTCGGTGAGCAGCAGCTTGGTTGCCCTGTTTGCCCTCTTGGTGTTCTTGGGGCCGGTGGCCAAGTCGGCTCAGTTTCCGCTGCACGTGTGGCTGCCGGATGCCATGGAAGGTCCCACGCCTATTTCGGCCCTCATCCACGCGGCCACCATGGTCGCTGCCGGAGTATTCCTGTTGGCACGTATGTTCCCAGTGCTGGAAGGGATCCCGGCAGTCATGAACCTCATTGCCTGGACAGGGGCGGGCACGGCTTTCTTGGGGGCCAGCATCGCCATCACCCAAAACGACATCAAAAAAGGCCTGGCCTACTCCACCATTTCCCAACTGGGCTACATGGTCATGGCCATGGGATCCGGCGCCTATGGGGCGGGCTTATTCCATCTGATGACCCACGCCTACTTCAAGGCGCTGCTCTTTTTGGGCTCTGGCTCCGTAATTCATGGCATGGAGGCGGTGGTGGGCCACGACCCGGTTTTGTCCCAGGACATGCGCCTGATGGGAGGGCTGCGCAAATACATGCCAGTTACGGCCATCACGTTTTTGATTGGCACACTGGCCATCTGTGGGATCCCGCCCTTTGCCGGCTTTTGGTCTAAAGATGAGATTTTGGCTGCGGTTTTTGAGCACAACCCAGCCCTCTGGGGGGTGGGCTTCCTCACGGCGGGGATCACCGCCTTCTACATGTTCCGCATCTACTTCCTCACCTTTGAAGGGGAGTTTCGCGGCACCAACCTGAGACTGCGGCAGGAGGTAGCCGTCAGCCAGGGCCGACCGGTGCCGGCTTTTGCCTACGCTTTTGCCGGGAAAGAGTCGGCCTTTGGCCCCGGTGCCATGAACATTTACGAAAAGCCCCAGCCCAGCAGCCATCCTGAAGCTGTGGAAGACGGGCACGATGGGCATGGCCACGCTGCCGAGCCGCATGAGTCTCCCCTGTCGATGACGATTCCGCTGGTGGCGCTGGCGGTTCCTTCGGTGCTGATCGGCTTGGTGGGCACTCCCTTTGCCAACTTCTTTGAGGCCTTTATCCATCCGCCGGGCGAGACTGTGGCGGGGGCCGGATCGGTTTTGCCGCTGGTGGCAGCCGAGTGGCAAGCGGTGCTGGCTGGCCACTTCGATTGGACGGAGTTTTTGGCCATGGCGGGCAGCTCGGTAGGTATTGGGCTGATTGGCCTTGCCCTGGCCAGCCTGATCTACTGGCAGAAGCGCATCGATCCGAGCACCTTCCCCCAAAGCCTGCAGCCGCTCTACTACTTCTCGCTTAACAAGTGGTACATCGACGATCTCTACGATCGGGTCTTTGTGCAGGGCACTCGCTTTGTGGCGCGGGAAGCGCTGGAGGTGGACAGCCGCATTGTCGATGGGGTGGTCAACTTGACGGGCCTGGTGGCGATGGTCAGCGGCGAAGTGATGAAATACCTGGAAAACGGCAAGGCGCAGTTTTACGCTTTGATCATCTTTGCGGCGGTGGTGGTGATGGTAGTGCTTTCTGGGGTTGGGGTCTAGCCCATGGGCCAGAGGCTGATACAGGCCGCGGGATCCCGATACACCCGCAGCGCCGAGCGGGAAGGAAAGCGACGCAGCCAAATGCAGTAGTCGTCGCCGCCGCTGGCCAGCCAGCGATCCCCAGGAGCGCTGGCCACCGCCCCAATCCAGTTGCCGTGTTCGGGATGAACACTGAGAAGCTTTCCGGTGAAGGGATCCCAACGCTTGAGAGCGTAGTCCGCCCCCCTTCCGCCAGTTACCGACCCTCAAGAGCTAGCTAATCTGCCGT
>NZ_JANSIR010000072.1:0-633 GCF_047462155.1 Synechococcus sp. OH2 | reverse complement strand
GGGGAAGGGTCGGGGTTGGCCGCCGTAGAGACCTGCTTTATCGGCATCACCCACCCCCGCCTGCCGGTGGGTCTGGAGCGGGCCTTGTCCTGGCAGCCGCGCCGGGTGATCGTGCTGCCCTATTTTCTCTTCACAGGGGTGCTGGTGAAAAAAATCGAGGCGGCGGTGCAAGAGCGGCGACGCCAATACCCCCAGATCGAGTGGCTGATGCTGCCGGAGTTGGGTCTTGTGGATACGGTGCTGCACAGCCTGCAGCAACTGGAGCAGGAAGCCCTCCAGGGCCAAACCCCAATGAACTGCCACCTCTGCAAGTTTCGCCTGGCGGTGAGCGCAGAGCTGGGAGTGGGGCATACCCATCACCACGACCATCAGGATCACCCTCACGCGCAGGGATCCCATCACCACCACCATCATCATGACCATCATTCCCATGGGCAGGGATCCCATCACCATCACCATCATCATGACCATCATTCCCATGGGCAGGGATCCCATCACCATCACCACAACCACGGCCATGCCCCCGCAGCGGCTACGGATCCCTGGGCTCAATTAGAGGATTACCACCGACGGGCTTGGCAAGTGCCTTAACGTAAGGTGCGGAATTCCCCACCGTCTATACGGTGGGGATGG
>NZ_JANSIR010000071.1:6759-21222 GCF_047462155.1 Synechococcus sp. OH2 | reverse complement strand
CACCCCAACCCACATGTCAATACCCCACACCAAAATCCCCCCCGACGGAGCAAGGGTCCGGATTCGCCGTTAGACTGGTGAGGGGATCTTTAAGGTTTCGGACGGCTTTATGGGGATTGTGATTGGGACTGCAGCTCCTGACTTCAGCCTGCCTGCAGTGGGGAAAGGGATCCCGAAGGGGGCGACGATTTCGCTGGGGGCCTATCGGGGCAAGAGCAAGGTGTTGCTGGCTTTTTACCCGGCGGACTTCTCGCCGGTGTGTACGAGCGAGATGCGCTGTTTTCGGGAGGACTGGGGAGCTTTTCGGGCAGCAGGGTGCGAGATCTTGGGGATTAGCAGTGATCCTGTCTCCAAGCACGAAGCCTTTGCCGAGCAGCTCAAGCTGGAGTTTCCTTTGCTGAGCGATGTGGACAGGAGGGTGAGCCAGCAATACGGGGTGGATAGTCTGCTGGGGATACGGCGGGCCTATTTTGTGGTGGATAGCCAAGGGATCCTGCGCTACCAGCATGTGGAGTGGCTGCCCATCTTCAAGCGGGACAACCGCGAGCTGCTGGAGGCGGTGAGGGCAGTTGACTAGGGGCGGGCTCTTTCTGGGCTGGACAGACAGATCTGCTGGGCCTGGCCGCTGTCGGGCAAGAGGAGGGGGGCCTGGCCAAGGGGCTCAAGGATCCAGGTGCGTTTGGGTGGGATCCAGCCACCGTGGCGGGGCTCGATCTCTAGGAGGAGCTGGTTGGCCTGCTGGTGCAGGCGGAAGGTGGTGGTGGCCCACTGGCCGCTTGAGTAGGCGAGGGTTTGGCCGTCGTCTTCGTAGAGGGTGAAGCTGCCGTCACCGGGGTAGAGTTTAAGGCGCAGTTGGTCACGGCGCAGGTCGGTGGTGGACTGGCAGGGAGGAGCTAAGGGCAGGATAGAGCCGCTGCGTACAAGGAGAGGCAGTTGGTCAAGGGGGGCGGGGGCCAGCACATAGCCAGGGCCGCTGTGGGCCTGGCCTGTCCACCAGTCAAACCAGGTGCCCGCCGGGAGATAGACAGCGCGGCAGCGGATCCCCGGACGGACGACGGGGGCAGCTAGGAGGGCGGATCCCAGCATGGCTTGGTCTGAGATCTCGTAGGTCTGGGGATCGTCAGGGAATTCGTAGAACAGGGGGCGCAGGATGGGGGAGCCGGTTTGGCTGGACTCCCAGAAGAGGCTGTAGAGGTAGGGCAACAGTTGATAACGCAGCTGGATGGCCTGTCGAGCAATGGCTTCCACCTCAGGGCCAAAGCTCCAGGGTTCGTGGGGGCGAGTTCCCTGAGCACTGTGGCCGCGCATGAGGGGATAGAGGAGCCCCATTTGCATCCAGCGGGCAAACAGCTCGGGAGTGGCGTTGCCCCCGAAGCCGCCGATGTCGGCGCCGACAAAGCTAACTCCCGACAGGCCCAGGTTGAGGAGCATGGGTAGGGACATCTCCAGATGTTCCCAGGAGGATTGGTTGTCTCCTGTCCAGACGGCAGCCCAGCGCTGGATCCCGGCAAAGCCGGAGCGGGTGAGGACAAAGGGGCGCTGGTTGGGGCAGAGCTGTTCTAGACCCTCGCGGGAGGCGCGGGCCATCAGGAGGCCATAGAGGTTGTGCACCTCGGCGTGGGTGGTGCGCTCTTCGGGGGATCCTTGGGGGGCGTCGGGGGGGATGTCCACAATTTGGCCCCCATCTCCAAAGGGGCGGTCGTTGAGGGCCGGCTCATTCATGTCGTTCCAGATGCCATCCACACCGGCTTGAGTGAGAACCCGCTGCCAGGATCCCCACCACTGCCGCACTTCGGGGCGCGAGAAATCGGGGAAGAGAACTTTGCCCGGCCAAACATAGCCGTGGAAGAGGTGGCCGTCGGCGCGGCGAATGAAGAAGTCTTGGGCCAGGCCCTCGTCAAAAACGGCGTAGTCGGCTTCGGGATCGAACTTGACGCCGGGATCCCCAATGGCCACCACTCGAAAGCCGGCTTCATGCAGCTGGGCCGTGAGGCGAGCGGGATCGGGAAAGCGGCGGGGATCCCAGGTGAAAACGCGGTAGCCGCGCATGTAGTCGATATCCAGGTAGATGACGTCGCAGGGGATCTGGCGCTGGCGAAATTGCTCGGCAATGTTCTGTACTTGAGCAGCGCTGGCGTAGCTCCAGCGGCACTGCTGGTAGCCGAGGGCCCAGAGCGGAGGCAGGGGGGTTCGCCCGGTGAGTTGGGTGTAGGTCTGGAGCACCAAAGCGGGGGTAGGGCCGTAGATGAGGTAGTAGTCCAGCTCGGGGGCGCGCACTTCGATGGCCCACTGTTCAGGCTCCGCCTGGCCCAGGTCGAACTGGCTCCAGTGGGTGCAGTGCAGGAAGAGGCCGTAGCAGAGGCCAGGGCGGAGGAGCAAGGCAAAGGGAATGGCCAGATAGAGGTTGTCACTGTGGGCGTCGTAGCCCCAGCAGTCGCGGGTCCAGTGGCTGTAGCGCCGGCCCCGCTTGTTGAGCAGCCCAGCCCGTTCTCCCAGGCCGTAGATGTGCTCGGCGGGGTGGAGGGATTTAACCAGGCGGATGCTCTCGGATCCCCAACTGAGGCCCCCAGAGATATCGGCACAAAAGACCTGGCCCTGGGGATCGCGAAAGCTGAAGCAGAGGGGATCCCGGTCGATCTGCAGTTGCACCAGAGAAGTGCTGAGGTGAACTTGGGTGGGGCTTTCCTGCAGCTCAAAAGGAGCCGGCGGCCACTCTGCATCCGCCAAAGCCACATCCCAAGAACGACGGGGCAAGAACTCGCCACTGGGGCTAAAGCGCAGCCGCAGTAGACGAGGGGTGAGCACCTGAATAGACCAGCGGCCCTGGGTACAGAGGAGACGGATCCCCCTGGGGTGGATCTGGAGTTCCTGCAGGGATCCACAGGTTTGCCTCTGGGGCTGGCCGAAGATCTCGCTAGCTTCCAGCATGATTTGGGGGCAGATGCTGCTCTCAAGGCTAACCCAAGGCCGCAAGGGAGCAGGCAGCTCCCCACTCTTGTGCGCAGCCAACTCTGCTCCCATCGGTACATCTTTTTAGAAGAGCAGCAGCAATGATTGGCTAGCTCAAACCTCAAAATCCATCGCGAAAACGAGGTGGCAATGGCTCTGAGGATCCCGGCGATAAAACTTCTCTCCTCGCTGTTGCTTTTGGGGGGGTTGTCCGCCCCTGTTGGGGCCTACCCGGTCAGACCGGAAACGGTCATGTCTCTGCAACAGGGGGATCACGCCCAAGCTCTGCCCAGAGCCAGGACAGAGCAGCGCTTCCAGGTCGTGACGTTGGCAAGCGGGTTGGAGCATCCTTGGGGGATGGCCTTTCTGCCAGACGGAACCATCCTGGTGACCGAACGTCCGGGCCGGCTGCGCCGAGTTACCGAGCAGGGGTTGGATCCCCAGCCCATCGCTGGGGTGCCAGAGGTGTTTGCCCGCGGCCAGGGAGGGCTGCTGGATATTGCCTTGCACCCCAACTACGCAGAGAACGGCTGGATCTACTTGTCCTATGCAGCTCCTGGGCCAGGCGGCGGGGGGACGCGAGTGGCGCGGGCCCGTCTGAGAGAAAGAGAACTCCAGGATCTGGAAGTGATTTTTGACATGGAGCGCAAAACCCCTGCCCAACAGCACTTCGGCTCCCGCCTGGCCTTTGACAAAGAAGGGTTTCTCTACATCAGCACCGGCGACCGCGGCGAGCGGGATCGGGCCCAGGATCTGGGGGATGCTGCCGGCAAGGTGTTGCGCCTTACTGACACGGGCGGGATCCCGCCAGACAACCCCTTTGTGGGAAAAGCAGGGGCTTTGCCGGAAATTTTTACCTATGGCCACCGCAACATTCAGGGAATGACCCGCCACCCCGAGACAGGAGCCATTTGGACGCACGAACATGGGCCGCAAGGGGGGGACGAGATCAACATCTTGGCCCCCGGTGTCAACTACGGCTGGCCCCTGATTACCCATGGTCGGGAGTACAGCGGCGAACCGGTCGGCCAAGGACTGGCGGCAGCTCCTGGATTGGCTTCGCCGCTGCTGCACTGGACGCCCTCCATTGCCCCTTCTGGCATGGCCTTTTACACGGGAGATGTCTTTCCTGAGTGGCGGGGCAATCTCTTTGTGGGAGCGCTGGCCGGTCAGCATTTGGCACGCCTGGTTTTGCAGGGGGATCGCGTGGTGGCAGAAGAGCGCCTGCTAGAAGGAGCGGTGGGTCGCATCCGAGATGTGCGCCAGGGCCCGGATGGCTTGCTCTACTTATTGACCGATGCCCCCAACGGATCCCTGTTGCGCTTGGAGCCAAGCTCTTGATTGGGGTTAAGCTACATGGCCCTAGTCCTGGGGGATTGGCCCTAGCAGCGCTTCCTAACTCCCACTGCTGCTACTACAAAAACTTGACATCTTGCTCAAGGGGGAGTGGCTCTCCCGTTTGGGCATCTGTATTGTGGCAGGCAAAGCATTCCTCTGGAGTTAGCTTGATAAGCTGTCCTGGAGCCGGAAGAAAGAACATCCTTAGCTCTTTAGTCGGGATCAAAACGATTTTGCCATTGGGGGCCTTGCGCTTGTGTTTTTCGTCGGTGAAGGTTCTGACAACGCAAGATATTGGATAGTATTCGCTGTTTTGGAGCTTAGCTTCTAGAAGCGCTCTCCAGTAGGGGCTGTACCCAAAAATCCACTGACCCTTGGAAAATTTGAGATCAAATGCTTGACTCCAAATTCTGCTGTGAAAGGTGATAATCGATGTCTTAACTTTGTAGGCTCCTGTTATCTCCTCTAAGTAAGATAAAAACTCGCCGGGAGTCAGGGGTTGGGGAGGGTTGGTGAAGGGACTCATGACGCATCTCCTGGCTTTTGGTTACAGGCAGGGGACTCCTGTAGGTTCCTAGTCTACCCAGCTCGAAGCACTTGCCCAGAGGACAGGAGTCTGGCAGAAGCTGCCTATCCTCGTTTTCGATAACCAGTGGCTCTCTATCAAAGGCAGGGAAGCCCGTGGGTTACCACCCGGCAGGAGAAACGGAAGCTCTGTCCGCTGAAGGTCAAAACCTATGGGCGGTACAAGATTCGAACTTGTGACCCCTTCCGTGTGAAGGAAGTGCGCTACCACTGTGCTAACCGCCCTTACGTTCTACTCTAGCAACTGCTAGAGCTGGACTACTATCTTACACGATCGCACCGCCGCTGCACAGCCGGTTGGCTTGAGAAGTTGAGCTGGAGGTTTGACTCCGGCTGGAGATGGCCGGGATCCCGCTTGGGGGCTACAGTGAGGGACAGAGGCTGGGGGCACTATGGCCTACTTACCGACCGAAGAGGCAATTGCTCTGCTTATCGATTTGGCAGAACGGGGCGAGATTAACCCGTGGGATGTGCAGGTTATCGACGTCATCGATCGGTTTTTAGCCCGTATGGCTCCTGCTGCCAACAGTCATGACCTGTCGGAGTCGGGACAGGCTTTTCTCTATGCCGCTATGTTGGTCTATCTCAAGGCGATGGCGCTGTCAGAGCCGGAAGACGAAGAAAGTGAGGAGACCAGCCCGGTGGAGTTGGAGGAGGATCCCTGGCCCAGTTGGTCGTTGGCCCAACTGGATCGCGTGTTGCAGCCCAGGGCCGTACCCCGCCTGAGTCGGACTCGGCCCATCACCCTCAAAGAACTGATCGGCCACCTGCAGGAGCTGGAGACCTTGCTGGAACAGCGCTTTGAGCCTGCCTCAAGGCCCCTGGCTCAACGGGTTTCTCGCAAGCAACCGCTATCAGCGATCGCTCAGTTGGCCCACCCAGAAAACCTCGTAGAGACCACTGCCGAGCTGGAATCCCTGCTTGCCCAACTTTGGCAACAGGGTATCGCCCAAATCAGCTTTGACGACCTGCAGCAATACTTTTGCCAAGAAAGCTCTCTGAAAGGGAGTGGCGAGGCTTCTCACCCGATTCAGGTGTTCTGGTCGCTATTGCTCATGGCTTCTCGCTCGCAGGTGGAGCTTTACCAAGAGGAGTTCTACGGCCCCTTGACCATTCGTCCCTGCTCCAGGGGATCCCTGGTAGAATAGCTTCTACCCTGGGATCCCTTCCTGACTGCTTTCCATGAAGACTGCGGCTCAGTCGTGGTTGCCCTCCCGCTGACCCTCCACATCGCTCCGAGCCCGATCCGCCCGCTTGAGGTCTTCTCCGTTCAAGCGTAGGGGTAGCAAAGACTCCGCTTCGCTGTCACGGACGGCAGAGGTTTCCCGATCCAGGTAGTATTCTTCAAGGCGCTCGCTGCCGGGATGCTCTTCGCTGAGGGGCTCTGTGGCGCGAGGCGAAGGTGGGGAATGCAGTAACTCAGCAGGAGGACAATCCTCGGAAATAAGCAAATCCGAGGTGCTGAGCACCCCTTTCGGGATGGAGGAAAGGCGCTGGGCAACAGCTCCGATGCTCTCCAAACGAATCATCTCCTCCCAGGAGCAAATCTCCTCTTCGTCTTCCGTTTCGTAGCGAACCAGGATGGTATCCCCTTCGATATCGAGGATCTTGGCTCGTTCCAGCCAGCGTCCCTGATCGCGCAGGTAGATCCACACATCCTTGCCTTCGCGGCTGAGTTGATAGATCCTACGATGAAGCACGGTCCCCTCCTGAGATGAAAGATCCGGGCGAACTGTTGTGGGGGTTACCCAGTTCATCCTTCCATCTTAGCGGCTGGATCCCCCCGCTGTATGCTTTTCGCGCGGCGGGATGGAGCCTTTAATCTGGTCTTAATCTGGAAGGGATCCGGAAAGGCCGTCTCTCCATGCCCCAAGCCGTTTCAGAGTACCCAATAGTGAACATAGATACGGAAAACCATGCGCATTGCCATTGTCGGGTTGGGGTTGATCGGCGGATCCCTGGCCCTCAAACTTAGCAAAGAAGGTTACCCCGTCTGGGGGATCAGCCGCCATCGGGCCACCTGTCAGGAGGTGCTGGAACGGGGAGCGCTGCAGGGCTGTGGAACCGATTTGGCCCAGTTGGCTGATTTCGATCCCCAGGTGGTGGTGATCTGTACCCCCCTGGAGCAGGTATTGGTCACGCTAGCGGCCTTGGTGCCCCATCTATCGCCGCAGACGGTGGTGAGCGATGTTGGCTCGGTGAAGCAACCGATTGTTGCTCCAGCAACGGAGTTGTGGCCGCTGTTTGTTGGAGGTCACCCGATGGCCGGCAAGACGTTGCAGGGCATCCAGGCGGCAGAAGCCAGCTTGTTTCTGGGGCGGCCCTATGTACTCACTCCTCTCCCCCAGACGCAGCCGCAGGCGGTCGAGGCGATGAAAGAACTGGTGACAGCGGTTGGCGCAGAAGTTGTCCTGGCCGATCCGGAACGCCACGACCAGGCGGTGGCCTGGATCAGCCATTTGCCGGTCATGATCAGCGCCGCTTTGATTGCTGCTGTCGGCCAAGAGGAGGATCCCGACATTCTGGAATTGGCCCGCACCCTGGCCAGCAGCGGGTTCCGAGATACCAGTCGTGTCGGTGGCGGGATCCCGCAGTTGGGCCTAGAGATGGCCCGTCACAACCAGCAGGCGCTCCTGGCTGCCCTGCGCGGCTATCAAGTCCAGTTGGGGAAAATAGAGCGGCTGATCGAGGGCGAACGGTGGGAGGAGCTGCTACAGGTGCTGCAACGAACCCGGCAAGAATGGCAACAGTTCCGGGTCAATCAGACACCGTCCTGAGCGGCTACCTGTAGCTGCTGTAGAGGATCCCTGGCTCGACTTTGCCACTGCTCATTGGTGCCTTATTTTCCTTCGCAGAGATTTCTAGGGTAGGAAACATACTAGAGTAGGTGGACTAGCGATCAAGGCCTGTGAGCACCCTCCTTGCTGAAGATGACATCCTTTACCGCCAACATGTGCACAGTCTGCTGATGCAGCATCTGCCGCAGTTTGGCCCGGTGTACATGGCCTCCAACGGCAGAGAGGCATTGGAGCTCTACCGTCAGCACCGTCCCAACTTTCTTTTGTTAGACATCCGCATGCCCGAGATGAGCGGGATCGAGGTGGCTCGACAGGTTTGGTCGGAGCAACCCAGTACGCGCATCATTTTTTGGTCCCACTTTGCCGATGAGGTCTATGTGCGGGAGCTGCACAAGATCGTGCCGCCGCAAACCGTCTATGGCTATCTCCTGAAGAATTGCACCGACGAAAAATTGGTCAGTGCCATCCAGGCCGTGGTGCAGGATGAGCAATGTGTGATCGATCGAGAGGTGCGAGGGGTCGATTCCCGTTCGCAAAACAAAATTACCGGCCTCAGCGATGCTGAGTACGAGGTGTTGATCGATATTGCCCTCGGCCTCACCGATCAAGCCATTGCCGCACGGCGGTTTTTGTCGCGGCGAGGGGTGACCAATCGTCTGCGCAATCTCTACGACAAGCTTGAGGTGAGCAACGACCAAATTGAGAGCGAGGAGTGGGGCACAACTTTTAGCTTGCGGGCCCGCGCCATTCGCCTTGCCTTCAAGCGGGGTCTGATCAACGCCCAACTCCTGGATGAGGAGGAGGTGCACTTGGATCACTGGCTTAGCCGCTACCGCTTAGAGCCTTTGGATTAGTATCCAACCGGATAAAAAAAAGGAGGGGCTTGCTCGGATGCCTCCAGAGGCTTGGCTTTGTTTTGCCCCTGCCCAGAAGCTGTGCTGGGGAGGGCAATTGGCACCTCGATCATCCGCTCCGGTACCAGAGGCACCATGTCGGAGCGGTCGGCGATCTCCCGCAAGGAATTGGCGATGGACTCTTGGGTGAGGAGAAACTGTCGTTCGTTGCGCTGCATCTGCTGCCACAGTCGGTAGCGCTGGCTCCACCGGCTTTGGGTATGCACCGTCCAACTGTACACACTCAGCACCGACAATCCCGAGACGAGGGCCATGCCGGTGGAGATCTGCTTCCACCAGATCAGGTGCTCTCTCCAGGCGGGATCCCGGCTAGGGGGATAGGCTGATTTCGAGGGTTGGGGGCGACTGGTTCTGACTTTGCCGGCGGGGAGGGGCGGAGTAGTCCTTGGATGGGGACGAGGGGCCAAGGTCGCGGTTTTGCGCTGGACAGGGAGAGAACTGCGGCCAGGGCCCGCATTCAAAGTCTGGCTGACCATAGAGTTTGCACCTCACACACCAAGAAACTGCTGCCAACTGGGCCTCACTTTATCCGATCCCTACGCACCTCAGAGGGCCTCCAGGGGGCAGGGCGGCAACTTAGCTGCTGCGGGCAGCCACTCGCAGTTTGGCAGAGCGGGCGCGGGGATTGCGTTGCTGCTCCAGCTCGGAAGGGCCCAGAGGTTTGGGGGTGAGCACCTGCCAGCGGGGATCCGTGCGGAAGGCCCATTTCACTAGGCGATCTTCCAGGCTGTGGAAGCTGATTACAGCCAATCTGCCGCCGGGTTTTAGCCAATTGGGAGCCTGGGCCAGCAGGGTTTCTAGGGCCTCCAGCTCTCGGTTGACGGCAGTGCGCAGGGCCTGGAAGACTCGCGTGGCTGGATGGATGCGACCTCGCCGCGCTGCCGGCGGCACCGCCTGCCAGACCACCTGAGCCAGTTGGGTGGTGGTGAAAAGGGGGCGGGATCGTTCGATGTGGTGGGCAATGCGGCGGGCAAAGCGCTCCTCGCCATAGCGGACAAAGATGTCAATCAAGTCTTCGACTGGCCGGCAATTGACCCAATCGGCGGCCGTTTCCTGACTGGCGGTGGGATCCATGCGCATATCCAGCGGCCCCTCAGCGCGAAAGCTAAAGCCCCGCTCGGGGCAGTCCAGTTGGGGCGAGCTCACTCCGAGGTCGGCCACGATGCCATCGAAAGGGATCCCCTGCCCTTGTTCATCCCGGAAGCCGTGCCGCTGCAGATCAAAATCAGCGAAGTTGAGGTGCCAAAGCTGGATGCGCTCCTGGGGGATCCCTGCTGCGGCCAGACGCGCCTGGGCTGCCTCCAGAGCCGTCGGATCCCGATCCAGCCCCACCACGCGCTCTGCTCCCTTCTGCAGCAGCGCCAAACTATGTCCACCACCACCTAACGTCACGTCCAAAAAGGTGCCACCCTGCTGAGGGTGCAGGTAGGCCACCACTGCCTCCGTCAAAACAGACTCGTGGTGGTACAGAAGCATTTCCCCAAGCTGAGCTCTTGCCAAGTCCATAGGTGCAGGGGGTGGCTTTGATTCTTTCCCCGCTCAACGGGCCAGCTTTACCCATTGCAGGATCGGTAGGAAACTCTAGTACCATCAAACGCTAGCATTCACAACATAAGGGCCTGCAAAAAAAGGCCGAGGCCAGGCCCCGACCAAGGAATCCATGTTGTTAAGCTCATCCTCGGGGATAGGGTCGGCTGCCGTCAAAAGACGGGCTGTCTTCCAGTAGGTCAGGATCCTCTGGGTGCAAGGCCGACCGCCGGCAAGAGCAGGGCAGGTTTCAGCTTAACGTATGATTAAGACGGCTTTTGTCTTCGTCTGTTGTCACGGCTGCTGTGCTGACCACTGCTTCTTCTGCCGACATCCTGACGCTCTCGCCCGCCCGCGGCCTGCGCGGTCAAGTAAACATCCCCGGCGATAAGTCCATTTCCCACCGCGCCCTAATGCTGGGATCCCTGGCGGAAGGGGAAACCGTCATTCACGGGCTGCTGCTGGGGGAGGATCCCTGCAGTACGGCAGCCTGTTTTCGGGCCTTGGGGGCCGATATCCCAGAGCTCAACAGCGAGTGCGTCCGCATTCAAGGGGTGGGCTTGGATCGCCTGCAGGAGCCGGCAGATGTCTTAGACGCCGGCAATTCCGGCACCACCCTGCGCCTGATGCTAGGGATTCTGGCCGGCCAGCGGGGGCGCTTTTTTGCTGTCACTGGGGATCGCTCCCTGCGCTCACGGCCTATGGGACGGGTGGTGGAGCCGCTGCGGCAGATGGGAGCGAACATCTGGGGGCGGGCGGGGGGCACCTTGGCTCCTTTAGCGGTGCAGGGGGGATCCCTGAGGGGGATCCATTACCACTCGCCGGTGGCCTCGGCCCAGGTAAAATCCTGTCTGTTGCTGGCGGGCCTGCTGGCGGAAGGCACCACGCAAGTTACAGAGCCGGCCCTTTCCCGCGACCACTCGGAGCGGATGCTACGGGCCTTTGGTGCCGAGATCCACGTGGATACGGCGGCGAAAACCGTGGCTGTGGTGGGAGGATCCCGCCTGGTGGGCCAGACAGTGCAGGTGCCAGGGGACATCAGCTCGGCGGCTTTCTGGCTGGTGGCCGCCTCGATTGTGCCGGAGAGCGAATTGCTGCTGCGGGACGTGGGCCTCAATCCCACCCGCACCGGCGTGCTGCAGGTGTTGCAGGAGATGGGGGCCGATATTTCCATTGAAAACCGCCGGGAAGTTGCAGGTGAACCCCTGGGGGATCTGCGGGTCCGCTCGGCTCGCCTGCGGGGCTGCAGCATTGGTGGCGATCTCATTCCCACGCTAATCGACGAGATCCCGGTTTTGGCGGTGGCGGCAGCCTTTGCCGAGGGGACTACAGTCATTCGCGATGCAGCGGAATTGCGGGTCAAAGAGAGCGACCGCTTGGCGGCCATCGCCCAGGAACTCAGCCGGATGGGAGCCCAGGTCACCGAATATCCCGACGGCCTGGAAATCCAAGGGGGGATCCCTCTGCAGGGGGCCGAAGTGGACAGCCATGAGGATCACCGCATCGCCATGAGCTTGATGGTGGCTGCCCTAGCCGCCCAGGGATCCACCACCCTTCGAGGGGCTGACTGTGCCCGCATCTCCTACCCCGACTTCATCCCCACCCTGCAGCGGCTGATCAACCCTTCGTCCGCGTCCTAGCCAGCCCAGCACCAACCTTTGCCGATGTCAGACCAGCCCATCGCCATCGAACACCTCTGCTTCCGGGTTCCTCCCGGTGGCCAGAGGGCTTTTGTTCTGCAAGACGAGCAGGTCTGGGGGCCCGCCCTGCACCAACAGCCGGGCTTTTTGGGCAAAGAGGTCTGGCTTGACGCCGAGGATCCCGAACTTGTTCACCTCATCATTCGCTGGGCCAGCCATGCTGCCTGGAAAGCCTTCCCCTCGGAGCAGGCAGAAGCTTTGGATCGGCAGATGCGGCCTTTTTATGTGCGCCTAGAGCAGGCCAGAGAATACCAGCTCTGGCAGCCCGACCTATTGGGAGAGGGACAAGCTTGATTAGGGGATCCCTTGGGTCTCAAAGCCCACCTCGGCAGCCGTTGAGTCGGCCCTAGCGGATGCCGCCGCCCGCTCTTGTTCCACCAACTCCCGCAGGCTGGGCATGGCCACCGCCAGAGCCCCTTCGCGCCGTTGCAGCCCGACCTCAAAAGTTTCCGGAGTCACGATCCCACCGGAGATGAGCATCTTAAAAGCATCCTCCACCGGCATGAACACCTCCACCACCTGGTCTTCCGGCACAATGGCGTACCAGCCAGTGGTTGGGTTGGGCGTGGTGGGCACGAACAGGCTGAGGGAGCGCTGCGGTCCATCCGGTCGAATGGGAGTTTGAATGACGCCCGTTACAAAAGCTAATGCCCAAACCCCAGGCCGAGGATATTCCACCAGCACCACCCGTCGAAAGCGTTGGTTGTTAGGGGCAAATAAAACGCTGACCAATTGCTTCAGGGTTTTGTAGACCAGCCCCGCTATCGGGATTGCATGGAGCAACTGCTCGCTCAGGTTGAGCAGCCACTGGCCGACAATGTTGCGGGCCATGAAGCCGATCAGCAGGATGAACACAACCGGTGTCAACAAGCCCACCGCCAGATCGATGAGGTTGATCAAAATGGGGTGCAGCCCCTGGATGGGATTAAACTGCTTGGGAATGCTGGTCAAAAAGCCGATGCTCCAGGTGGCCACCTCCACCGTCAGCCAAATCGTAGTTGCCAGAGGGATCACCACCAGCAACCCCGCCACGAAATAGTTCTTAAGATGCTGTTTCCATTGAGAAACCATGGTGAGGTCGTTCCATCAAGTCGTTAATGAGTGGACGCACCGAGCCGACGTAAGTGAGACTTGCAGATGGCAATCATCATACCTGCCTTCTGCCTTGCCCTCATGGGGGGCAGCCACAACCTGCTCGGACAAAAAACGGGCTGCCAAAAAGCGCGGAGCCCCAAACTTTCATGAGGCCGATAATGCTATCTTAGGTCAGTGTGAAACTTTGTAAAGGCAGGGATCCCGCCCGGAGGCGTTGTGGCCAAGCCCTGGGATAGTTCTGCCGAATGTCGTGTGGGAGGCCCCATGTCAGAGTCCGATTGGTTAGAGCACACCTGTCAGGTGGAGGTGCCGGTTCCCATCGAGCAGGTGTGGGAGCTGTGGGCCGACCTTGCCCTCATGCCGCGCTGGATGAAGTGGATCCGCTCAGTGGAATTGCTGGATCACGAGCTATCGCGGTGGACACTGGACACGCGCGGCTTTACCTTCAGTTGGATCTCCCGCACCCATACGGTGGTGAAGCATCAGCACATTGGCTGGCAATCGGTAGAAGGGCTTCCCAATCGGGGGGCGCTGCGGTTTTACGATCGCAAGGGCAGTACTATTGTCAAGCTGTCGGTGGCCTACAAGATCCCGGGACTCCTCGGCAAAATCTTGGACAGCCTGTTTGTGGGCAAAGTGGTGGAGAGTACCATTCAAGCCGACCTGGAGCGCTTCAAAGCCTATGCTTTGGAGCAGGCGGCGCGGGCCGCCGACAATGCCTCCACTGGCTAGCCTCGATCTTGCTGCAGTTTTCTGCTGCCCAGTCAACCGTTGCTAACCTTCCCTGTTGCCCAAGGTTTGCTTCATGTCCGATCCCTCCCTCGAGTCTGTCGTCGTTCTCTCTCATCGGCCGGTGGACAACCGCAACATTCGCTTCTCCCTGAAGCGAGACGATCTGGATCTGGATCAACTCCTAGTGTTGTTGAACCGCAACGCCTTTTGGGCCCAGAATCGCCGGCGGGAAGAGATGGAACGGGCCATCGCCCACAGCCACCCGGTGGTCAGCGTCTGGGACGGGGAGCGCCTCATTGGCTTTGGTCGCGCCACCTCTGACGGGGTTTACCGGGCTGTCCTCTGGGACATTGTGGTTGATCACGAGTATCGACGGCAGGGCATTGGGCGCAAGCTGGTGGAAACCCTGATCAGCCATCCCCACCTGCAGTCGGTGGAGCGCATCTACCTGTTTACCACCCATCAGCGTGGCTTTTACGAGCAGATCGGCTTTGTGGAAAACCCCAGCACCACTTTAGTTTTGTACGGTCGCTCGCCGGAGCTCTTGCTGACCCCTGCCGAACAGGCGCAGGCTTGAAAGGGGATCCCTGGGGCAAGGGGGAGGCGTGGGTGAGTGTATCTTGAACAACAGTGGGTTAGCTCGGCCTTGAGGAGAGGACGCGCTAGCCTAAAGCAAAAAGGGTGAGAGGGTGTACCTATGGCCAATCGCCTTGCCACGTGTTCCAGTCTTTACCTGCGCAAGCACGCCGAGAACCCGGTGGATTGGTGGCCTTGGATCCCGGAAGCTCTGGAGAAAGCCCGGGCTGAGGACAAGCCGATTTTTCT
>NZ_JANSIR010000071.1:4664-6649 GCF_047462155.1 Synechococcus sp. OH2 | reverse complement strand
ATCGGCTATTCCAGTTGCCATTGGTGCACCGTCATGGAGGGGGAGGCTTTTTCCAACCCGGAGATCGCCGCCTTCCTCAATGCCCATTTTTTGCCCATCAAGGTGGATCGCGAGGAGCGGCCTGATCTAGACAGCATCTACATGCAGGCGCTGCAGCTCATGAGTGGGCAGGGGGGGTGGCCCCTCAATGTCTTCCTCACGCCCGAGGACCTGGTGCCGTTCTATGCGGGCACCTATTTTCCGGTGGAGCCCCGCTTTGGCCGCCCGGGGTTTCTGACCGTACTGCAGCGCATCCTCCAGTTTTACCGCCAGGAAAAAGACAAAATCGAGACCATGAAGGGCCAAATCTTGGCGGCCCTGACCACCCTCAGTGACCTGGTGCCGGAAGACCATATTCCCCCTGATCTGTTGCGCTCCGGGATCCCCAAAATCCAACCTTTGCTGAGCAACGCCGGAGCGGTGCAGCAGTTCCCCATGATGCCCTACGCCCAGTTGGTGTTGCGCTCAGCTCGCTTCGACCCACCGGAAGGGATCCCTGGCTCGCCAACGGCGCTGGAACGGGCCAAGGAGCGAGGGATGGCCTTGGTGTTGGGAGGGATCTTCGACCATGTGGCCGGCGGGTTTCACCGCTACACCGTGGATCCCACCTGGACGGTGCCCCACTTTGAAAAAATGCTCTACGACAACGGGCAGATCTTGGAGTTTCTCTCTGAGCTGTGGGCCCACGGGATCCAGGATCCAGCTATCGAGCGGGCGGTGCGCCTGACGGTGGAATGGGTGGCGCGGGAGATGACTGCCCCTGCCGGATATTTCTACGCTGCCCAGGATGCCGACAGCTTTGCCCGGGCGGAGGACGACGAGCCGGAGGAGGGCGAGTTCTACGTTTGGCGCTGGCAGGAGCTGCAGGATCTGCTGGATGAAGCAACCTTCCGCGCCCTGCAGCAGGCTTTTTTCTTGTCGCCCAATTTCCCCGATCGGCCCGGCTGCATCGTCTTGCAGCGCAAACAGGGGGGGGAACTGCCGCCGGAAGTAGAGACCGCCTTGACCACCCATCTGTTTCAAGCCCGCTACGGCTCCACAGAGCGGAGAACTCCCTTCCCACCTGCGGTAGATGCCCGCTCGGCCCGCCAGCAATCCTGGCCAGGACGCATTCCGCCCGTCACTGATACCAAGATGATCGTCTCCTGGAACGGCCTGATGATCTCTGGACTGGCGCGGGCCTACCAGGTGTTTGGCGACGAGGATTATCTGCAGTTGGCCCTGCGGGCTGCCCAATTCATCCTCAGCCAGCAGCGCCACGCCCAGACGGGATCCCTGCTGCGGTTGAACTACGATGGCACAGCCCAGGTACCTGCCCAATCGGAAGATTACGCCCTGCTGATCAAGGCCCTGTTGGATCTGCACCAGACCTGCCTGCCGCTGGGGGGGGATCCCAGCTCCCAGGACTGGCTGGAGGCCGCCATTCGGCTGCAGCAGGAGATGGACACACGACTGTGGGATGAGGCCAGAGGGGGGTACTTTGTCAGCGACGCCCAAAGCGCCCCTGAACTGTTGGTGCGGGAGAAAGAATTTCAGGACAACGCCACGCCCGCGGCCAATGGGGTGGCTATCGCCAACCTGGTGCGCCTGGCTGCCATCACCGGAGATCTGGACTACTTGGAGCGGGCAGAGCAGGCCCTGAAAACCTTTGCCCATGTCATGAGCACCCAGCCGCGCACCTGCCCCAGCCTCTTTGCCGGCTTGGATTGGTACAGCAACTGGGTGAAAGCAACCCTAGAGGCCGAGCACATTGCTGCGCTGCAGCAGCGCTCTTGGCCCACCACTGTCTTCGCCCTGCCCACGGAAGCGGAGCCGCTGCCAGAAGGGGCGCTAGGCTTGGTGTGCTGGGGCAGCAAGTGTCTGGCTCCGGCCAGCTCGCTGGAACAAATCCAGTCCCAGATTAGCAAGGGCCAGAACCGGGCCTACTGACAGCGGTTCAGCCTTCT
>NZ_JANSIR010000071.1:865-4549 GCF_047462155.1 Synechococcus sp. OH2 | reverse complement strand
CTTAGCTCTGGTTCTCCACCCCAAAAAACTCGATGCGGTAGCTCTGGATGCGAGTGCCTGTCTTCTGCTCTACCTGGGCCAGCAGCTCCGGCGGCAGCTCCACATCCACGTCCAGAATGCGGTTGCTGTCCAGGCAGTTGACATGGCTGTGAGGATGGGTACGATTGCCGTAGCGGCGCCCATCGGCGCGATCCAGGCACTCGATAATGTTGTGGCTGGCCAGGGCCTCCAGATTTTGATAGACGGATGTGTGGCCAATGGGCTTGCCCTGCCGATTGAGGCGATCGTAGATCTCTCGAGCGGAAAGGTGCTCGCCGCATTGCCACAGCAGTTCCAAAATATAACGACGCTGCCGGCTAAGGCGCAGATTGCACTCCCGGCATCGCTCCAAAGCAGCTTCCAAAGAGTCTACAGGGCGAGGCATGGGCAAACCTCAAGTCATACCGAGTCTGAGATAGCCAGTTGCTCATTTATACTAGTCTAACATTTGCAAGTCGAAGTTTCTGAAGATTTGTTGCAAAATCTCCGCTGGCATAGACCTCTCCAAGCAGTGTGCAGAAGAAGTGGGGTCAATTATTGACGATATCCCTTCTACAATACCGCTGGGGTGTTGAGGAGAAGCAGGATGCGGCGGCGCCAAATGATCTTGGGCTTGTTGGGACTAGCCGGCAGCAGTGGATTGGTGGGGGCCTATTGGGCCAGTCGGCAGCGTCCTACTTCGGTACCTCTGTCCGCGGTGGTGGGAGGGGCGGCGCCCCCTACCCCTCGACCTACGCCCACGGTTGTCCCCCATCCAGAAGCTCCCCAGGGGCTTTACATCCCAGCCCGCCGCGACCTCCGCCTAATGGTGCTCAGCGACCTAAACGGCATCTACGGCTCGGTGGACTACGACCCAGAGGTGGATCGGGCTATCCGCCTCATCCCCTACTTCCAGCCGGATATCGTCTTGGGCGGAGGGGACATGGTGGCCGGGCAAGATCCCCGCCTCTCGGAGGAGCGCATCCGTGCCATGTGGGCAGCCTTCGACCGGCATGTGGCCGGCCCGCTTCGTGCTGCCAAACTGCCCTACGGCTTCACGCTGGGCAACCACGATGCGTCCTGTGCCCGCACCACGCGGGGCGGTTTTCTCTTCCAAAAAGAACGGGATCTGGCCCGCGAGTTTTGGAACGACCCGGCCCACGATCCCGGTTTGAACTTTGTGGATCGAGGCGACTTTCCCTTTTATTACACCTTCGAAAAAGACGGGGTGTTTTACCTAGTCTGGGACGCCACCTGCAACTACATCCCGCCGGAACAGATGGCCTGGGCGGAAGCAGCACTGGCCAGTGAACGAGCCCAGAAGGCCAAGTTGCGCATCGTCATCGGCCACCTGCCGCTTTACGCCATCACCGTCGGGCGTGACGATCCGGGAGAAGTGCTGCTAGAGGCAGACGCCAAACGGGCCCTGCTGGAGAAATATCGCGTCCACACTTACATCAGCGGCCACCACCACGGTTACTATCCCGGCCACAAGGGACAACTGCAACTGCTCCATTGCGGCATTCTTGGCGCCGGCCCCCGCCCCCTCCTGAATAGCCCCCTGCCTCCCCGCAAGACTCTCACCCTCATCGATGTGGACTTCGACACTCCGGAGGTTACCTACTACACCACCTACCACATGCGGGATCTGAGCGTGATCGACCAAGCCGAGCTGCCCCGCTTCATCACCGGCCACAACGGCCTGGTGCTGCGCCGCGATGTTAACTGGGACAACCTCACCCCCGAAGAAATCGCCACCTGCCGCGCCCGCATCGGATCCCTGTGCCACGATTGACCGGAAAAAAGCGGCGCAGGCCCCCGCATTTATGCCCGGGGATAAGCTACTTAAGCCATTGTGAAGCTATTGTGGTAAGGAGATTTCTGGAGCCGGAAGTAAAAAGTATCTGGGGTGTTTCCCCATCTCTTCGCGTAAGCGGGCCGTAGGCCTTGGAGGTGGGGCGATGCCGTCCCCCACAGGCTTGCGCAATAGGGGAGTTCGATCAACTGTAATCGACCTAGCCAGATCTGCGGCTGGCTGAACAACAACTCAGAACCCTTTGCAAGCGCTTTTGGCCTTCCAATGGACAAGGCCGTAGAAGTAGTCGTCTTGGCAGCGCCGAGCGGCAAGGGGTAAGCCTCGAAGTGGCTTGCGGATGTGATATCATCAATTTCCAACCCTTGGGCAAATGCGCAGCCGCAGCTTCAGCGAGGGCTGTTAACTCAGAGGTAGAGTACCACCTTGACACGGTGGGAGCCGCTGGTTCGATTCCAGCACAGCCCATTGTCAGACCAGCCAAGAGAATCTGCCCAAGTTCGGAAAGTCCTCATCCGGCAAACCCTCTGGCCTTTCAGTGACCCCGACAATTTAGGGCCATCCACCAAAATCCAGGGGTGGGACATAAGACGGGGCGCGGCCAGAGTGGGCATTCGGGAACGCCCAACCCGAGAACAAGGGTTGCCAGGTGAGGAAGGGGCCCATCTCTGCAGCGGCTGTTTTGGCGGCTGGAGGGTTGGTCTGGGATTGGGCCGGATCCCCTGCGGCCAATTTCCTCGGATCCCAGTCAGGGATCCCTATACTGGAGTAGAAGCACTGGAAGGCGCCAGAAAGGCAAGGGTAGCATTAGGTCAGACTGCTAGAGGGGGAAACAACCGATGGGATTGTTCGATCGGGTCAGCCGAATCATTAGATCCAATATCAACGCGCTGGTCAGCAGCGCTGAGGATCCGGAGAAGATCCTGAACCAAACCATTCAGGACATGTCTGAGGATCATTACCAAATGCGGCAAGCAGTTGCCCAGGCCATTGCTGCCCAGAAGCGGATAGAGCGGCAGTACGAGCAGGCGCAGCAGAACGTTGACGAGTGGCAAAGACGGGCCGAGTTGGCCTTGCGCAACAACAACGAGGCTCTGGCCCGCGAAGCGCTGGTGCGCAAGAAGACTTTCGCCGAAACCGCCCAAAGCCTAAAGCGGCAGTTGGATGAGCAGACCAAGCAGGTGGAGCTCCTCAAAAGCAACATGACCAAGCTAGAGAGCAAGATCGCCGAGGCCAAGACCAAAAAGGATATGCTCATCGCGCGGGCCCGGGCGGCCAAGGCTTCCCAACAAATCAACCAGGTCATCGGACGGGTGGACACTACCAGCGCCTTTGCAGCCTTTGAGCGCATGGAAGAGAAGGTAAACGCCCTGGAGGCCCAATCAGCGGCAGTGGCCGAGCTGGCGGTGGACAGCTTGGAGCAACAGTTTGCCGCGCTGGAGGCGGGTGGAGCAGATGTCGATCATGAGCTGATGATGCTGAAAGCGGCGATGCAGGGCCAGTTGCCCGCCGGAGAGCGGAAAGTTTTGCCGCAAGCCCAATCTGCTGCCCCGGCTGAAAGCGAGGTAGATGCGGAGTTGGAAAATCTGCGCCGCGAAATCGACCAGCTTTAACCATGGGAGGCCGTGTCTTCCGAAGGGTGTCTCCTCTGGGCTCAGGTGCGTTGGGATTTCCTGAGCTAGAGAATACAGGGTGGTAAGCTAGGCTGGAAGGGCCGTTGACCTGCCTCTGGGGGGGTTAGGGTAGCCTTCCTGCGTTTTTGCGAGAGAACCAACAGCGATGACAACAGCGAATATCAAACCTCTCCTAGACGCTAAGCAACTGTTGCAGGCTTATGCGTCTGGCCAGCGGGA
>NZ_JANSIR010000071.1:0-771 GCF_047462155.1 Synechococcus sp. OH2 | reverse complement strand
ACCTGAGCGGGGCGCAGTTGAGCGGCGCGAACTTGAGGGGCATTGTCCTGCAAGATGCCGACTTAAGTGGGGCGGATTTGCGTGAGGCGGATTTGTCGGGGGCGGATCTCTCCGGAGCCGACCTGCGCGGAGCCAAGCTGCGGCGGGTAAACCTAATCGGGGCCAAGCTGATCAAGGCCGATCTGCGCGGGGCCAACCTCTACCGGGCCAAGTTGCTCAGAGCTGATCTCAGCGAGGCCGATCTTAGCCGCGCCGATTTGCGAATTGGCGCCGATCTGCGCGGAGCCATCATCACCAACACCCGTTTTCGCGGTGCCCTCTACGACGAGTACACCAAGTTTCCGGATGGCTTCAACCCCACCGAAATGGGCATGTAGCTGGAGCCTCGCCTAGGGGATCAAGCCTTGCCACAACTGGGCGACGCCTTCGGCAGCCGCTACAAAGGGCGGGTTGTGCAGGTCGGGCTTGTTGTAGCGCAAGGGATCCCCTTTCAAATCTATGACACTTCCCCCCGCCTGCTCGACGATACAGTGGGCGGCGGCGGTATCCCACTCCAGGGTTGGGCCAAAGCGGGGGTAGAGATGGGCGGATCCCTCAGCCACCAGACAAAACTTGAGGGCACTGCCCACGGACTTGACTTCGAGAGAACTGTAGCGCCGTCGCAGCTGTTCCAGGAATTGCTCCGTCTCCGGGCTGCGGTGGGAGCGGCTGGCCACCACCTGCAGAGGAGCCTGGGCGGGGGGGCGGGCCCGGATGGGCTCTTTGCCTTTG
>NZ_JANSIR010000070.1:16947-27895 GCF_047462155.1 Synechococcus sp. OH2 | reverse complement strand
GGGGGGGCGGGCCCGGATGGGCTCTTTGCCTTTGTAGGCCCCCAGGCCCTGCGCTGCCCTGTAGGTAAGACCGAGAGCTGGGGCATGGACGACACCTAGGATGGGGATCCCTGCCTCGACGAGGGCGATGTTGACCGTGAACTGGTCGTTGCGCCCGATAAACTCGCGCGTGCCGTCCAAGGGATCCACCAACCAAAACCGTCGCCACGGCTGCCGCTGGGTGTAGGGAATGCCGCCAGATTCTTCTGAAAGTACGGGGATCTCAGGGGTCAGGTCTTGCAGGCCCTGTAAGATCAGGCGGTGGGAGGCCAGATCCGCTTGGGTGAGGGGGGAGGCATCTGCTTTGAGTTCGACCTGCAGCGGTTCTTGCCGATAGAAGGGCAAGATGGCCTGCCCTGCCGCTTCTGCTAGGTGGCACACCTTGGGCAGGAGAGCAGCCAGATCTGGAGCCTGCACGGATCCCTCCCTTAGCGACGCACCGGAATGCCGTGGGCAGCCAAGTCGGCTTTGATCTGCTCAATCGTCACCTGACCGTAGTGGAGCAGCGAGGCCAACAGGGCTGCTTCTGCTCCCCCCTCTTGGAGAGCTTGGCGGATGTGGGCACAGTCTCCTGCTCCTCCTGAGGCGATCACCGGCACCGACACCACTTCGGCCACCCGGCGGGTCAGCTCTAGGTCGTAGCCAGCCTGGGTGCCGTCGGCGTCCATGCTGGTGAGCAAGATCTCCCCTGCCCCCCGCTCGGCCACGGTTTTGGCCCACTCCACCGCGTCCAGGCCCGTCGGCTCCCTCCCCCCGCGCACGTACACTTCCCAGCCGCCACCCTGAGGCTTGGCGCGGGCGTCGATAGCCACCACGATGCACTGGGATCCAAACTGACGGCTGGCCTGGGCAATGAGATCCGGATCCCGAACTGCCGCCGAGTTGAGGCTCACCTTGTCGGCCCCAGCCCGCAACAGTTGCCGGATCCCGTCCACATCGCGGATCCCACCTCCCACCGTGAGGGGGATGAACACCTGCTCAGCGGTGCGTCGCACCACCTCCAGCAAGATCTCCCGCTCTTCGTGAGTGGCGGTGATGTCTAGAAAGACTAGCTCGTCAGCTCCCGCCTGGTCGTAGGCCTGGGCCAGCTCCACCGGATCCCCGGCATCGCGCAACTGCACAAACCGGATCCCTTTGACCACCCGCCCCGCCGCCACATCCAGACAGGGAATAATCCGCTTGGCCAACATCGCCTTCTCCTCCGCTGGCGTGATGGCCTAGCCAAAGCTGATGACTAAGAAAGGCTCTTGAAACTTGGCCCCGCTTACCTGCCGGCCTGCCAAGCTGGGGGGCAGGAACAAGTTGCGCCGCTGATCCCCGGCGGTGATGGTCAGTTCTGGCCCAGATTGGCTCAGCTCGATTTGGGCCTTGCTAAAGCCGGGAAGAAACAGCTTCACGGTGCGGGATCCCTCGTCGATGGCTACAGGCGGCGGCACCTCCGGCGCCGCGAAAATCCCTCCTACCGCCTCTTCCAAAGCCGACCAATCGGATCCCTGGCGCCGCGGCAGGATGCGCACAGGCAGCGGAGAAAAATCGGCAGCCGACACCTCCCCAGGAACCAGCGGCACGACCCAGAGGCCACCCACTGTCAGCCCCACCATCTGGGCACTGCCCCAGAGGTAGCGGGCAGTCTGCACGGCCATCGGATCCGGGGTGGTCACCAGGTGGGCCAACACGCGACGAGGATCGGCGATGGCCTGGCGTCCCTGCTCGAAAATGTTGGTCATCCCCCCCAGGCGATTCGACAGATCCTCTAAAGATGAGAACTCCACGGTGCTAACCGACCGCAGCAGCGGCTCGGCAAAAGGGCGCAGGGTTTTGGCCAAGTCGGATCCCCAAAAAGCTTTAGAAGCCCGTCGCCAGTACCAACTGGCCACCTCCGGGATCCCAAAGGCCCGCAAGGTGGTCAGATCCCCTGGACCATCGTAGAGAATGCAGTCGTATTGGCCGCTGGCATCGTAACGGCGCAGCGCTTCCAGAGCCAGGGCCTGATCCATGCCCGGCAGCACCCCCAGCTCCTGACCGTAGATCTCCCGGAAAAAGGGAGTGCGTACGTATTGGGCTTCCAGCTCTTTGGCCGCCGTCCAGTACTGCTCCAGAAGCTGGGTTGTGCGCAACTGCACCACGCTCAAGTTGGCGGCAATAGTTACCGGCTCGCCGGAAAGCGGGATCCCACCCAAGAGCATCTCCAGCCCCGGCCCCGGCTGATGGCCGACCAACAGCACCCGCCGCCCCTGCTGGGCTGCCGCCCGGGCTACTGCCACGGTCAGGGTGCTCCGGCCGGTGCCCCCCTTGCCCAAAAAGGTGAGGATTTGGCTCATTCCCGCTCCTCCCGACCCCGCTCTCCAGATTCTCCATAGATGTCGATGTACAGCGATTGCCCCGCCAACTGAGCTGCCGCCATCATGACCTGCCGAATGGCTTGCAGGGTGCGCCCGCCCCGCCCCAATACCCGCCCGCGATCTTTGGGGTCAAAGGCCAGCCGCAGCCAAACCTTGCGCCCGCCACAGGTGGTTTCCACGTCCATTGACGGCGGGCCGCTGCTGAGCAACGGCTCGATCAAGAGATGGACAAGGGCTTCGTAATCCGGCATGAGGAGCTAGACGACAGGGAAGAACAACTGCCGAGCCAAGCTTAGCCGAAAGCGCAGCCGCCCCTAAGCCTCAACCTGAGGTTTTTTCTCTTCAGCTTCTGGTTCCGGCTCCTGGGAGTTCCCCTCCGCTGCCGCTTCCGCAGACGCCTCAGGAAGATCCGCCGCTGCAGCAGGCTCCTCCGTGGACGGCCCCGGCTCAGGGATCCCAGCCTCAGGCTTGGCAATGGCTGGGATGCGAATCGCGGCAACCACTCCGCCCTCGCCAGCTTTCAACATCTCGTAGAGGCCGGCTTTTTTGAGGATCCCGTCCACAGTGTCTGTAGGCTGAGCGCCACGCCGCAACCACTTAAGCAGGCCTGCCGTCTCCAGAAC
Source organism: Synechococcus sp. OH2 (assembly GCF_047462155.1). Taxonomy (NCBI): domain Bacteria; kingdom Bacillati; phylum Cyanobacteriota; class Cyanophyceae; order Synechococcales; family Synechococcaceae; genus Synechococcus; species Synechococcus sp. OH2. Next base: position 24,891 of record NZ_JANSIR010000070.1, on the reverse strand, counting down.
TGTCTCCTTGGTGCGAGGGTTATAGTAGCCCAACTCCTCCAGCGGACGACCCTCACGGCGGGTCTTACTTTCAATAGCGATGATGCGATAACTGGGTTGCCGTCTTTTTCCGTAGCGCTTGAGCCGTAACTTAACCATGGGGTGTCGCTCCTCAGGGGTGCTCCGCAAGCTGTAAAGGGTTACCAAGAGAAGAAAAGATGAAGCAAGCCAAGCTGCCGCCCCTTACCGCATCCCAGCGGAAGTCTTGGCGGCTGGCTATGACAGAGACCCCCTATTATAATCGATTGTTCCTCGGCGGAAAAAGGGCCGAATCGACACCAAGTGGCATCTTCATCTGAATGCACGGGATCCCTCACCGTCTATACGGTGGAGAGGGATAGCGCCTAATATACCTAGCATGACCCAAGTTTTGATTATCTCTTGCAAGCTCAAGGTGTCTGCCTCACAAGCCGCAAAGCTGGATGCGACCAAGGCCTACGGCCCGCTGGCGCGAGCGTGGACGAGTCAACCAGCAGCCAGACAGAGCGGCGGCGGTTGAGCAGTGAGGCCTACGGCCCGCTAGCGCGAGGGGCGTTCTAACCGTTGCGGTAGTTTGTGCACTACAAGGCAGCAAGAGCAGGAGTGAAGGTTGTGGTGGTGCCGCCTGCCTACACTTCGCAGACCTGTCACCGCTGCTTGTGGCTTGGCCAGCGGGAAGGGAAGCGTTTTCGCTGTGTCAACCCGGCCTGTTGTTGGGGAGGGGATGCGGGACGGAGTCCTTGTGAGTGAGCTTCAGGGCTACCCAAAACCCCACCCGCCTATGGGGTGGGGCAGTTTATGGCAAAGTTGAAGAGGAAACCCAAGCTCAGCAACAACCCCCATGGTCAACTACGCCGACTTGACAGATGAGCAGCGCCAGCTCTACCTCAAAGCCTTGATCGCGGTAGCCCGAGTGGACGGCCAGTTGGACGAAGAGGAGAGCAACTTTTTCCTGCAAATTGCCGAAGGGATGGGCGTCGAAAAACAGGTGGCCCAAAGCTACCTGGCCGAGGAGACGGGCGCAACCCTAGACCTCAGCCGGATCCCTCCTCTACACAATGCAGCCGGAGCCCTAATCCTGCGAGATTTGGCGGCGATGGCGGTGGTCAACAACGAGCTGGCGGAAAAAGAAGAGGCTCTGATTTTCGAGATCGGCAAAGCCATGCAATTCAGCCAGGAGGAGATCAACGAGTTCTTGGACTGGGCCTTCATGGGCCTGCAATGGCAACTGAAAAGCGCCGCCCTGCTGGAGCGCTACGCTGCCGACGGCAACAGCTAGCCTTGGCTTGAGCAAAGCCCAGCCTACGCCCATGGGAAAGGCTTGTATCCACTAGCTGATGTAGCGATCAAGGGCCCGCTGCAGCTCTTCCAGTTCCACCTCGATGTTGCCACTTTCGATGGCGTGGCGGATGCAGTGACGGATGTGGTCGTCAAGAATAAGGCGCGCCACCCGATCCAGTGCCCCCTTGACAGCGGCAATCTGCAGCAGCACATCCGGACAGGGCTGATCCTGCTCGATCATAGAGCGGATCCCGCGCACATGCCCCTCGATGCGAGCCAGACGATGGATTAGCTTGCGCCGCGACTGCGGGTCATGGTGGTGAGGCTGGGCTCGCCCCGATAGAGGTGGCTGCTCCAGCGCAAGCTCCCACTCCTCCTCCCAATCGGGTTCTGCAGGGAGCGGGGGGACAGAGCCGGTTGGAACTGGGGAAACGGGATCCGACATAAAAAAGCAGAGGACTGTTTGCATGATACCGCTCGCTTTTCCCCGAGAACGTTGGGGTGCTCTACAATAAGGGGAGATATGAAATTTTGTAAAACCTCTCATACTTTGGCTCCATGACCTCTGTGCTCTCCCCCTTTGGCCCTGTAGAAGCGGATCTGGAGCGTTTACGCCAGAACCTGTCGCGGCTGGTTAGCGCCAAACACCCAATTCTGGCCATGGCTGCCGAACATCTGTTTTCGGCGGGGGGGAAAGGGATCCGACCGGCGATTGTGCTGTTGATTGCGCGGGCTACCACGCCGGATGGGGAGATTACCCCACAGCATTGGCGCCTGGCGGAAATTACCGAGATGATCCACACGGCCAGCTTGGTGCACGACGATGTCATCGACACTGCGGACGTGCGGCGGGGCATCGACACAGTAAATACCCTTTTCGACAACCGCGTAGCGGTGCTGGCGGGGGACTACCTCTTCGGCCAAGCTGCCTGGTATTTGGCTAACCTGGACAATCTGGAAGTGGTGAAGCTCTTGTCCAAGGTAATCATGGATCTGCCGGAGGGCGAGGTACGCCAGAGCCTCACCCGCTTCGACCCGGATGTGTCGCTGGAGGAGTACCTGGCCAAGAGCTTCTACAAAACCGCCTCCCTCATATCCGGCAGTTCTAAGGCCGCCGGGCTGCTGAGCGGGGTCAGTCCTGAGGTGGCTGATCGCCTCTTTGACTTTGGCCGCGACCTGGGCATTGCCTTCCAAATCGTGGACGATCTGCTGGATTTCACCGCCTCGGCAGAGATGCTCGGCAAGCCGGTGGGTTCTGACCTCATCCAGGGCAACTTGACGGCACCGGTTTTGTTCGCCCTGGAGGAGTTTCCCCAGATGCGGGAGCTCATCCTCCGAGAGCTGGCCGAACCCCAGGATCTCCAGCAGGCCCTGGAGTGGGTCTACCAGAGCAATGGGATCCCGCGCTCCCGCCAGTTGGCGCGAGACTATGCCCGTCGGGCTGCCGAGGCGTTGGAAGTTCTCCCCGATTCGGTAGCCCGCCGAGCTTTGTTTCAAATGGTGGACTATGTGCTGGAGCGGGCCCGCTGAGAGACTTTTCCAGGTTTAGGTTCGACTCCCCGAAGCCTGCGCCCCTTCAGAAGAGAGCTCCGGATACTCTGGGGGGGTGAAAAAGTGCAGGCGATTGGGGGGCCAAAAGCGGAAGATGGTGTTGCCGATGATGTTCTCTTCCGGCAAAAATCCCCACACATGGGAGTCTTGGCTGTCGTTGCGGTTGTCCCCCATCACAAAATAGGAGCCGGGGGGGACGAGAAATTCGGATCCCTGGTTGGGCACGCCGGGGCAGCGCTCGCCCGGACAGGAGTAATGGGGGGGAGCGTAGATATAGTCCTCCTGGAGCGGGATGCCGTTGACGATCACCTTGCCATCGGCAATGCGGATGCGATCTCCCGGCAGGCCGATCACCCGCTTGATGTAGGCACCGTCGAAGTTCAGCTTGGCAGGCGGGTAGAAGACGATGATGTCGCCCCGTCTGGGGGAGCTGAAGCGGTAGCTGACCTTTTCCACCACCAGCCGATCCCCTTCTTCTAGGGTGGGCAGCATCGAATCAGATGGGATCCAACGTGCTTCCGCCACAAAGGTGCGAATGCCGAAGGCCAACAGCAGCGCCAGCACCACTGTCAGCAAGTTCTCCCGCTGAGCCTGCCACCAGGTGCGGGAGCTGGAGCCGGCGGAGGTTTCCCCTGGCGACAGCTTGGGCTGGGGCAAAGACGTCGGATCTTTTGACGGCATGGCGGCTAGTGCACAAGACTGCACGATCTCAAGATTATCGCACCCAGCAGGAGCCAGCATCGAAAAGACGAATGGCCGCCAGTAGCTTACGATCGAGAGACACGTAGCCTGTAACTTGCAAACCCCATGACGATTTCAACAGAAGAGCGCCTAGAGCGGCTCGAGCGCTTGGTCGAGACCAACAGCCAAGCAATAGCCCACCTCAGCCAACAACAAGGGGAAATTTTGCAGCGGATCGATCGGCTCGCAGGAGATACTGGAAAGCTCTCAGAGCGTGTCGAGAAACTATCGGGCGATGTCGAGAAACTATCGGGCGACGTCGAGAAACTATCGGGCGACGTCGAGAAACTGTCAGGTGACCTGGAAAAACTGACTTTTAAGTTCGACACCGCTCAGAGCATCGGGGAACGGCTGGAACGTCTAGCCACCAGCCTGATTGCCGGCGCCACCATCAGCATTATTGCCGGAGTCATTTTGGTGCTGTTGCGGGAGGGATCCCGTTAGGAAGAAGCCGCTCAGGTTGTCGTGGGAATGGGACGCCTGGGGCGCTGAGGAGAGGCTCCTGGACTCCTACAGGCAGGGATTGGGGCAGGAGAGCAATGGCCTGGCCTGCATCGAAATGCCCATGGGGGATCAACTGCCGGAGGTGAGTTTTTCCCAGTCCTGCTGGTGGATAGCGATCATCTGGGCCTGGGCCTGAATGGCCGCTAACGTCTCTGCCATCAGGAGCCAGTTGCTGTCAGGGGGAGTGGGATATTGCTTGAGCTTCCCCAGGGTGCTACTAAGGGCCACTTGCAGTTGCTGCAGCAGTTGGTGGGTTTGTTGGGCCAAAGCCACAGTCTCGGAGACGCGGAGGCGGTTTTGGCCTTGCTGATACTTCTGGAGGGCTTCTCCTCGCAGAATGCTGAGGATGGCCCCTTCCCTGGGAGGGGAGCCTGGCCCGCTTTTAGAAGGCTGGGGGATAATGCGCAACTGCAGCACCAGTGGCTCCCCCCGGTACAGCCGCTCCGCCTCTGCCTGCTGCGGCTCCCCGATGAGGTTGGGATCGAGAGCCATCATCCGCTTCATGGCGGCGATCAGCTTTGCCCGTATCGACTCCGAGAGTTCCTTGAACAGATCCCGCAAAATCCCCTGCTGGCGGTAGCGAACCCGGCACAGCACTCCCTCCTGGGGTTCTACAAAAATTTGCTCTGCTTTCTCGTCTAAAGCCCGCCGCAGCATTGAGTTCAGCAACTGCTGCACCGTCTCTTCCGATTCGTCAGCAGGAAGGGGCGGAGCCGTTGGCCGTGCCGGCAGCGGCTGGGTGGGAGTCGGTCGGCTGGGCGGCCCAGCTACGGGAGCAGGGACTTCCCGAGTGGTGCGGTTAGCGTGGACCTGCAGGCGGAGCTGCTCCACCTCTGCTGGGCTGGGTGGGTGGCTAAAGTAGTAGGCAATTAAATCCTGCTGCTGCTCAAAAGTAATTGGGATCGGCTCAACGGAGATCTGGGAATAGGCGAGCATCTTGCTCACGTAGTCCAACGCCGCCAAATCCTGGGGATCCACCATGCCCAAAATGAGGCTATCGGTATCCAGGGCCACGGGCACAACCTGGTAGTAAATGCAGATCTCCACCGGCAGGTACTGGGCAATCAGGGCCGGCACCCGCGCCCGGTCAATAATTGAGTGTGGTCCCACCGCCAGCGAGGCATTTGGATCAGTCATGGCAAGCCTGGAGTGGATCCCGCACAGGCGAGACGTCACTTTCGAGCATTTTGATCATAGAGTAAAGGCTGCCTCCCCCGCCGTCTGAACCCCACAGCATCCAGGCTCGTCTGACCAGCGCAAATTGAATAATGTAATACTAGGAGCATTCTAGAATCCTTTACACCCACAGCAGTCAGGCCTTGTTAAGTCTTGGAGTTAACATCGACCACATTGCCACACTGCGCCAGGCTCGCCGCACTGTAGAGCCGGATCCGGTGGCAGCGGCAGTAATTGCCGAGTTGGCAGGTGCAGATGGGATCACGGTGCATTTGCGCGAGGATCGCCGTCACATTCAGGATCGGGATGTGCGGCTGTTGCGGCAGACGGTGCGCACCCACCTCAACTTGGAGATGGCCGCCACCGACGAGATGGTAGCCATTGCACTGGAGATCAAGCCCGATTATGTCACCTTAGTTCCCGAGCGGCGAGAAGAGATCACCACCGAGGGGGGTCTGGATGTGGCAGGGCAGGTGTCGCGTCTTAGCGAGGTGGTCAGCCAACTGCAGGGATCTGGCATTCCCGTCAGCTTGTTTGTCGATCCCGATCCCATCCAAATTGCCGCCGCTGCCCAGGTGAGGGCCCGCTGGGTGGAGCTGCACACGGGACGCTATGCGGAGGCGTCCTCGGAAGCGCAACAAGAGGCGGAGTTGGCCCAACTTCGGCAGGCTAGCCAACAGGCGATTCAACTGGGCTTGCGGGTGAACGCCGGACACGGCCTCACCTACTGGAACGTCGGCCCGGTGGCACGGATCCCTGGCATGGAAGAGCTGAACATCGGCCATAGCATCATCAGTCGAGCGGTGCTGGTGGGGTTGGATCGGGCGGTGCGAGAGATGCGTCAGGCGATGGGATTAAGCTCAGGAGTAGGCCCGGCATGAACTCGGAGTACTACGGCTACGACAACGGCTACGACAACTACGTTCTCGACCAGGCTGAGGTCGAGCGCCTGCTGGATCTGCTGCCCGCCAGCATGCGGGAGAGTGTGAAGATCTTGCCGGCCTCGGAACGGCAGACGGTGGTGATCAAGGGCCGTCGGCAAATGCCCTGGGAACGGCAGATGCGGCTGTTCATCAAGCCCTACGAGTGGCGACAGTTCACTCCCCTGCAGCGGGCAGGGCTGTTTCTCCACAAGGTGGGCTACTACAGCCGGGCAGCCTCGCGGCAAATCGACTTTTACCTGGCCATAGCGGCTCTGGGAGGGCTGAGCCTGATCTTCGAGGTCGTGCAGCAAGACCCGGTGGGGGCAACGGTTTCGGGAGGGTTGAGCGGCTTGGCGCTTTGGCAGTTGCGCCGCGACCAAACCAACGACCGCCGTCTTCTGGCCGCCGATGCCTACGCCGTGGATCGCCTGGTGTTGCGCGGGATCCCACGGCTGCAGGCGGTGGAGGCCTTAGGGCAGGCGCTGCACCTAGAGGCCCGTCTGGAGGGGCGTTCTGGCAACGACCTGTTGGACATGCTGCGCTACCAAAACCTGAAGCGGCTGGCCCAGCGCCCCGCAGAAGACATTGTGTTGAGCTAGGGCCGAGCCGAGCCATGCTTTCCCCTGCGCGGCTGGGATCCCTGGTGGGTCGGGGGGCCTGGGGGCATCACCTTCTCCAGGTGGCAGTAACCGATTCCACCAACCGGCTGCTCTTGGACTGGGGTCGTCGCTTCCCTCAGCCGCTGCCCCTGGGCACGGTTTTGGTGAGTACCCGCCAGCGGGCAGGACAGGGCCAGCATGGGCGAGTATGGCAATCGCCAGCGGGGGGGCTGTACCTGTCGGTCTGGCTGGGATCCCCGCCTCTTCGGCATTCGCTGCTGGAGTTGACCCTGACGCTGGCCTGGGGTGTTGCGGGCAGCCTACGACAGCGACTGGGGATCCCGCTGCAACTGAAATGGCCCAACGACCTAGTGGTGGTGGATGAGCAGTGTCCAGGTTCTCTGCGCAAGCTGGGTGGCCTCTTGGTGCAGAGCCGCTTTGGGGAGAGAGGGCAACTGCTGGGGCTGGTGGCTGGCATTGGGGTAAATGTCAACAATCCCGTGCCCGCTGAGGGAATCAATTTGGCCGAGATCTTGGGATCCCGCCAGGATGGCACTGCCGCTGCTGCCTGGGTTTTGCAGGGGATGGAGCGGGGGTTTCAGAGCTGGCTGCAGGAGGGGTTTGCTCCTGTGCGCTCCGAGTACGAAGCCTGGGCGGTAAAGCCGCAAGTTCGATGGCCCCCAGGAGAGACGCTGGCCACGGTTTTGGGCCTTGCCAGGGATGGGAGGCTGCGGGTACAAACACAGGGGGGGCTGATCCTCGTCCTTGCTCCCGACCAGGTGCGCCTGAGCTATCAACTGCCTATCGCCGGTGACCCTTCGTTTTCTGCTGAGTGACCTGTAGCGGGTGATGGATCCCTTGCCCATGTCGGCAAAGTCTTTTTGGCTGCGTCTTCCCTCTTGGCCAGGCAGCAGGTTGGCGGGAAGGGCGCGGTTGCTGCGGCGGCTAGGGCTGGGCTTAGGGTTGGGACTGGGCCTGCTCTGGTTCTCCTCCACCGCCCTGCTGGCGCAGACGCAACTCCATCCTCTGCCTCCCCCTCCCTCGGTAGGCCCGGCTCTGGACACCCCTGCAGCAGAAGCCCTGCTGTTGGATGGCGCCATTCCCCTGCCGACGGGCAGCCCAGAGTCCACAGGCTTGGCGTCCGAACCTGG
>NZ_JANSIR010000070.1:657-16831 GCF_047462155.1 Synechococcus sp. OH2 | reverse complement strand
AGCTCTCCAACTCTAGAGGCAGAAACCCGCGTAGAGACGGTGGTGGGGCGGGAAATGATCATGGAGCCGCCGGCGACCCAGAACTTGGCTGTCGATGCTCAGCCGGAAAGTGGGGTGCCAGTGGTGCTGATGGAGCGCAGCTCCGGTCGCCGCATCATCCTCATGCCGGGCGAAGAGATTCGCATTGAGGATCCCAGCCAACCCCAAACACCTGAACTGCCAACGCCGGCATTGCCCGAATTGGCGGCAGGCGAAGAACGGTTGCTCTATCCTTTGCCCCACCCCGTGCCGATTACCTCTGGGTTCGGCGTGCGGATTCACCCTATCCGCGGCCAGCCAGAGTTCCATGCCGGCGTGGATCTAGGGGCCAGCCTAGGCACGCCGATCCTGGCTTCGTTGAGCGGCAAGGTGGTGAGCGCGGGATCCTTGGGAGGCCTGGGAATTACGGTTGTGCTGGAGCATGCCGACAGTCGGCGCACGCGCTACGGCCACATGTCCGAAGTCGCGGTAAGAGCCGGGGAAGTGGTGGAACAGGGATCCGTGATCGGCTATGTGGGGGCAACCGGGGCGGTCACTGGGCCACACCTGCACTTTGAGCTGTGGAAGCAGACAGCGGGTCAAGGTTGGGTGGTTTTGGACGCCACAGAAGAACTGAAGGTCGCCGTTGCCCAGTTGCCAGGTTAGCTTAATTGGCGGGAAGCCCCGCACTGTATGGGTAAATTGTGTTGACTCAAGAGCCAATCAGTGTCGGAATGACAGCCGTTCGTCCTACAATTGAGAAGAATAAATTAACTCTCTGGAGAGTTTCCCGCTGTGGATCGCACAGTGGCAGCACGCTAAGACCTCTGTACCAACAAGTCGGGGAAGCGTGAAGCCCGTACGCTATCGGTTCGCGCAGTGTGGCGTAAGCCATATTGTGTTGACTCAACAAAGATGAGTGTCGGGAGTCGTTCACGTTAGCATAATTGAGTAATTGAGCGGGATCCGAGTCGGCTAACAACTGGCCGGTGGGGACAGCTTTTGCGGACGTGGCGGAATGGCAGACGCGCTAGACTTAGGATCTAGTGCCGCAAGGCGTAAGGGTTCAAGTCCCTTCGTCCGCATGGTCAAACAAGCTCCTCATTCCCGGCCCTTCTCCTAGGGGGAGAAAGAAAAAACTGTTAACCTTTTGGGCTGGTCTTGGGGGAAGTCTTCTGTCGCTAGCCGGGGAAGATCACTTGCAAGATTTGCTCAGGAGCAATCGAGTCGATCACTCCGTTGGCAGCCTTAACGGCGCGGAACGGCCCCTCAGCGGGCAGCAGCCGTTCCGGTTCAGTGGGGCCAAACAGAGCTACCAGAGGGGTTTGGGTGGCCACCGCCAGATGCATGGGGGCGCTATCGGTGCAAAGCAGCAGAGTTGACCCAGCGATCAAGGCCGCTAGTTGGCCCAGTTGGGGAGGACGACTGACTGGTAGATCCGGCAGTTGCGACAGAAACCCCTCCGCCAGTTTCTCATCCTCCGGCCCCAACAGCAGCACCAGTGGCAGCTCAGGGCGCTTTTCCCGGAAGCCCTTGATCACCCTGACCCAGTTGACGGGGGGATAGATCTTCTGAATTCCCTTCTCCTGTGACAGTTGGCTGGCGCCGGGGTGCAACAGCACATAATCTTTGGCAGCATCCCCTAGCAGGCGCTTGCGCTCTTGCTCCGCCCATTCCAAAGCTGTTTTTTTCAGGCGAATCTGGGGCAAGCCTGCCGGCGCCGCAATGCCAAACCCCTGTAACAGGTCGTGATACATGCTCGCTGCATATTGGGCCGGCTTCAGGGGCACCGGGTCGGTGAGCCAAGGCCGACCTGGACCCGGAGGGGCATAGCCAACCCGCTTCGGGATCCCGGTCAGCCAGAGCAGGAGCTTGACCCCCAGCCCTCTGCCCAGGCTCAGCACGGCGTCGTACTGCCGTTCCCGGATTCGCCCCAGCAGATCGCTGATATCTCCCAATGAAAGCTGCTCTTTGAACGGAAAGGTCAGCACCCGATTCACCGAGGGACAGAGCTCGTAGGCAGCCGCCGACCGCGGCTCCACCATCACCTCCAGCTCAGCCTCCGGAAACCGCTGCCGCAAACTTGCCAGGGTGGGAAAAAAAAGAATTTGGTCGCCAATCCCTCCCGGCACCAAAGCTAGAATTCGGGGTGCTAAAGGCGCTTTGCCGCCAACTTGTTGAGAAGCAACCTGCATAGAGCATCCTGTCGATAGCTGTAGCTGTATCCAGCCTAGGGGATCCCTGGTCAGAAATGTACCGCGTTCACTCTAGCTTAGGCTCAATCCGGAGCGAGGCTGAATCCCAGCCGCTCGCTCAGCAACTAAGCTCCACAAAAGCCCAATTTGGTGCCAGAGCGTTGTCTCCACCGGCTCTTATCCTCGATGATGGGCTGTGGCCGCTACCCCCCAAAAGGCAGCACCATGACGGATGAGCCAATCCCGCTGCTGGATTTAACTTTGCAATACCGCGCTCTGGCTGCAACCCTTCTGCCTGAGGTGGAGGCGTTGCTGGCCTCTGGCCAGTACATCGGGGGAGAGGCGGTGCGGCGCTTTGAGAAGCTATTCTCCCAGTTTCTTGGCGGCGGCGACCTGGAGACCGTCAGTTGCAATTCCGGCACTGATGCTTTGGTATTGGCCCTGCGGGCTTTGGGGATCCAAGCGGGCGATGAGGTCATCACCACTGCCTTTAGCTTTTTTGCCTCTGCCGAGGCTATTGATTTGGTGGGGGCACGCCCGGTGTTCGTGGATGTGGATCCCTGCACCTTTAACCTGGATCCCCAGCTTCTGGCAAAGAGCATTTCTCCCCGCACCAAAGCCATAATCCCAGTGCATCTGTTTGGCCAGGCAGCCAACATGACCCAGATCCTGGCCATTGCGCGGCGACATGGGTTGGCAGTAGTGGAAGATTGCGCCCAGGCAGTAGGAGCCTGCTGGGGGGGCAGGCCAGTGGGCACCTGGGGCGATATCGGCTGCTTTAGCTTTTTTCCCACCAAAAACTTGGGGGCAGCAGGGGATGGCGGGGCAGTGGTAACCCGGGATCCGCAACTGGCCCGCCAGGTGCGCATCCTCAAAGAACACGGCCAGGTCTGTCAGTACCAGCACGAATACATTGGCCTCAACAGCCGCCTCGACGCGCTGCAGGCCGTGATCCTCGCGGCTAAGCTGCCTTACCTGCGGGAGTGGAACTGGCGGCGGCAGGCCATTGCCGAGTCCTATCACCGCTTGTTGCAGGGGATCCCTGGCCTCATCTTGCCCCAGGTGGCGGTGGGGGGCAACTCGGTGTGGCACCAGTACACGGTGCGGGTGCCTGGATCTGACCCAACCGACTCACGGCGGCGTGATGCTTTGCAACGGCAGTTGCAGGAGCGGGGCATTGCCAGCCGTGTTTATTACCCCCTTCCTCTGCATCTGCAGCCGGTGTACCGCAAAAAGTTGGGGTACAAACCTGGGGATTTGCCCAATGCCGAACTCTGTGCTGCCCAGGTGTTGTCTTTGCCCTGTTTTCCCGAGCTGACCCTCCGGCAACAAGAGCGAGTGGCCGCGGCCATTGCCGAAATCCTCACAGAACAACCCTGCCCCTAGCTTCTATTCTCCGAACAAGGCAACGATAACTACCTCAGCTCAGAGCCGGGAGGAGAAAAGCCCCAGAGTACCGTCGCTAACCTGCAACTGTTGGGCTAGCTTTGCTGTTCCGCTTCTGCTTTGCAAGAACTCTGTCCCTAAGCACTTATTTGCGGGACTTGCCCTATCGCGTAGCTCAATGTTTGAGAATGTCCAGTACTCCCCCTAACTCCAGCGGAGGGTTGAGGGGCAAGAGTTAGCGGCACAGGGCGGCGGAGAAGGGATGCCAGTGTTACCAAAACTTAGCCAAGCAGCATTTCAACTCTTCCAATCCTTGCGGTGGCGGTGGAAGTTGGGGATCCGCTCTCCCCAGTTGAGGCAGCGGGTTCGTTTTCTGCGCCGCTTCCGCTTTACCCGCATCGGGGGTCGGTTTGTCGGGATCACCCTCCTGGTGAGTATTGCCGCCTTCAACACCGGCAACAATCCCCTATACCTGGTGCTGGGGATGCTGCTTAGCCTCATTCTCCTCAGCGGCCTCCTCTCCGAGCTCGCCCTCAAAGATCTGGAGGTGAGCCGGCGGTTGCCCAGCCGCATCTTTGCCGGCCAGCCGGTCTTGGTGGGGCTGACGCTGGTCAATCGCAAACGGCGCCTGCCCAGTTTTTCGCTCCAGGTAAGGGAACGCATCGAGGGGTTGAAGCAGACGGATTGGCCTTCCAGCTATGTGCTGCGGCTGGATCCCGGCAGCAGGGTGGAGACTTTCTATCAACACACCTTTTCAAGGCGAGGGGTGTGGCAGTTGCAGGGTTTTGAGATTGCCACCAGCTTTCCCTTTGAACTCTTCCGCAAGGCAGTGGAAATCGAGGACCCGCAGACGGTGATTGTGTTTCCTCGGCCTGCCCCTGTCCAAAACCTGTTGCTGTGGGAACAATTGAGCGGCGGTAGCCAGTTGCGCCCTCAGGCCGGCCAGGAGGGGGACTACCTTAGCCTGCGGCCCTATCGTCCCCAAGATGATGTGCGCTCGGTGCACTGGAAGATCTCGGCCAAACGGGATCAACTGGTTGTGCGGGAGCTGGAGCGCCCCCGTTCCCAGGCCATCGTCCTCTGTTTTGAAAATCGCTGGCAGCCGCGGGGAGAAAGCCCTGAAGCCCATCGCAACAAGCTGGAGCGGGCCGTAGAGCGCTGTGCCGGGATCCTCACCTATTTGATTCGAGAAGGCTATCCTGTGGCGCTGGCCACCTTGCAGGAGCGAACTGCTTTTGGAGCGGATCTGGCCCACCAAGACCGGCTGTTAACTCTGTTGGCCCAACTAACGTTTGTCGGGGATCCCCAACTCAACTCTCAACTGGCTGATCCCTCTGCCGGGTTTAACCTCACCCCTCAAGATCGCTGTGTGCTGCTGGCCCATCCCGACCAGGATGGAAAATCTGCCCCGGTTCATCTCATCCACCCAGGGTTGCTGTTGCAATTTATCCCCATTGAGTGAACTTCAGACCCATTTTGAAAGTTTAGGTGCCTACCCTTTGCTGCAGATTAGGCGCCAGATAGCCGCGTTCCCCCAAGCTTTCCAGCAGGGGCCCATAGCGATCGAACTTGACCACGCTGACCGAGGCAGCCAAAACCTCGATGCGATCCCGGTAGCGGCCCAGGTGAATGCCCAGCAGGCTGCGGAGAAGAATCCGAAGAGACGATATCTCCGCCACAACCGGCAGGGCGCGGTTGGCAATTTGCACAGCGGTTTCGCCACCTGGGGGCGTTCCAGGCCGGCTCAGTCCTCCAGCGCCAGTAGGCTTCGGGATGGGCTTCGCGGGCCTCGGCGTGGGTTTTGCCCTCCCACTCGCTGTAGTGGATTTCCCCTATCTCCAACTCCGTCTTCTCTGCCAGCAGCCTGAGGGTAGCCAAGGTGCGCCGCATCGCGCTGACGTAGAGGGCCTGCCAAGGGATCCCAGCATAGGTAGGCGGCGGCAAAGGCTTCTGCCATCGGCTGGCCTTCGAGGGGGAGGGCGGGATCAAGGGCGCCACAAAAGCTGCCGGAACGGCTGTAGGGGGCTTCCCCGTGTCTGAGTAGGTAAAGTCTGAGGCTCAGGGGAGAAGATTCCAGGGGGGTTAAACTCCGCTACTCCCCCGCGGGGCGGTGGTTGGTGGTGGGGATGTAGATGCGGCTGCCGGCCCACTGCAGCTTTTCTCGCAGGGTGCGGAAGTAGGAGAGGTCTTTTTCTAGGATCATCAGCTTGGCCGGCAGGGGAGCCCGTTGAATTTGCACCCACTGGCCGGGGTTGACCGATTGAGCCAAGACACCATCAGTCCAGAGGCGGGTCAGCCCTTCCGGATCAGCAAGGGGCCAGATCTCCACCGTGGCCGTGCCGCTGATAACAATGGGCCGGCTGGACAAGCTGAGGGGACAAATGGGGGTGATGATGATGGCCTCAAAGGTAGGTTCCAGGATGGGACCATTGGCTGCCAAAGTGTAGGAAGTGGATCCCGTTGGCGTGGCCACCAGCACGCCATCCCCGTGGTACTGATCCAAAATCTCGCCATTGACTTCGATTTCCATGATGGCGGCGGGCAGGCGTTCCCGGTTGATGGGCTTGAGGCACATTTCGTTGAGGGCGTAGTAGACTTCGCTGACCGGGCGACCCTGCCGCTTGCCCTCCTCAGGGATAGCCCCTTGCCCCAATTGCGCTTGCTCCCAAATCTGGGCCTGCAACATCATGCGGGCTTGCAGGACGAAGTCTCCTGCCTGAATGCGATCCCAGGGATCCTGGTGCAGCACCCGCTCTGATTGAGCCAAAAACCCCAGCCTGCCCCCCGACTGAATGGGCAAAATCGGGATCCCGTGCGGGGCCAAGTGGCGGGCTGCCGCCAACACCGACCCATCTCCCCCTAGTACCACAGCTAGATCGATAGGATCCGAAGTGGCCTCCAAAAAGACCGGGTAGGGGTTGTGGTGCAAGCCGGTGGGAGCGGTCAGCACCGTAACACCGCGCCGACGCAATTGCTCCGCACACAATTGACAGGCGGCTTTGCTCTCCCGATCCCCCTCCTTGTAGGCAATCACCACCAAGCCCAAGTCCATAAGCCCTCGCCCAGGGATCCCTTCCGATCATCCCTCTTCAGGCCGAAGGTTGCCCAGAAGGCCTCATTTCCCCAGCATTCCCTCTCACTTTTTTTCACATTTACTAGGGATCCTTAAGAAAATCTCTAAATGGTTATTCCAAGTAGCAGTAAAAAACGGCTCGTCGCGTCGTTATTGCTAGGCAGCGCTGCCGCGAACGCGCCGCTTCAACTCCCCTCTCCCTCTGGGAGAGGGGCCGGGGGTGAGGGCTTTAGCAGCGCGGAGTTCCCAGAGCGTCAAAGGTTGGGATCCCTGAGTTGGACGGGGAAAGGAGCGGGTATAAACTCCAGCAATTGGTTTATCGTATGGACATCTCTGCCCAAGCTGCCTCCTTATGTCTTCCGAACTCACCAATCGCATTTTGGGTGGCTGCTACCAACTGATTCAAGAAATCGGTGGCGGCGGCATGGGATCCGTCTTTCGCGCTTTGGACTTGCACAACAACCGCCAAGAGGTGGCTGTTAAGATCCTGCATGCCCCTATGCTGCTGAGCCGGGGTGACGCCCAGACCGATTTGCGTCGCCGCTTTGCCGAAGAGGTTCGCGTCAGCACCCTTCTGGGCCAGCATCCCCGCATCGTCAAAGTCTTGGATCACGGCCAAGAGGGGGAGCAGGCCTACTTGGTGATGGAATACCTCAAGGGGCAGGATCTGGGCAAGCTGATTCGAGAAAAAGGGGCTCTGTCGCTCCGGCAAGCCCTTCGGCTGGCCCTGCAGGCTTGTGAGGGGCTGCACTTTGCCCATACATTTCACGCCAAGGTCGAGGGCCGCGAGATTCGGGGCGTGATTCACCGCGACATCAAGCCCAGCAACCTGTTTGTTGAGCGGGTTTTTCGAGATGGCCAGCTCACGTCGCAACTGAAAATCCTGGACTTCGGCGTAGCCAAAACCTTGGCGGATCACACCCTTAGCCTGGGCACCCAAAAGGGGGGCGGATTTATCGGCACTGCTCGCTACGCCTCTCCTGAACAGATACGGGGCAAGTCTCTGGATGCCCGCTCAGACATCTACTCCCTGGGGGTGGTGCTCTATGAGATGCTGACGGGATCCATGCCCTTTCAACTGGAAACCGACACTCTGCACAGTTGGATCCACGCCCATTGCTACGAAAACCCGATTGAGCTCACCTCGGCAACAACCCCGCAGCCAATCCCACCTGCGGTGGCAGCGGTGGTGATGGATTGCCTCAAGAAAAACCCAGACGAGCGGCCGCAGACGATGCAGGAGCTAGGGGAGCGGCTGCTGCAAGCCTATGAGCTGACGGTAGCCACTCAACTCTCCAGCAGCCAGGCCAGTACCGTGATTCTTCCCACCAGCGGTGCCAAGGCTCAAGGCCATGCTCCACCTTCTTCTATTCCCAGGCCGCCAATCGAAACCACCAGCAATACAGGATCAACTGCTGGAGCCTTTGAAGATATCCGCGATGAGGATCTGGAGCTCATTGAAGAGGAGCCGGTCTCCCCTCCAGGGGTAAGGATCCCCTACTACATCGCCGAGCGGGCACCTCTCCCCTCAACTACCTCGGCAGAAGCTGCGCCAGGTCCCTCCTCTCAAGCTGCAGGCGAAACTGCCAAAACGCCCTCTACAGTCATCCCAGCCAGCAACACTCGTCCGGCTGCTCCTCCTCAGGATCCCCCCGTCCCACCACCGACGGATACCCCCCGCACCCGCCCCCTGCCGCGAGCTGCCCCCCCGACGGTTCTCCAGCCTTCTGGCAGCAGCCTCAAGTGGGTCTTGGCTGGGGGAGGCGCTGTGGCTTTGTTGGCCGCCTTTTGGCTCTGGCCGCGCCCAGCAACCCGCGATACCCAAAAAGAGCCGGAGCCGATCCCTACCGCCGCAGTCACCCCGACACCTACCCTCGAGCCCGTCCCCACCCCCACGCCGGTGGCGACACTTACTCCAACTCCGGCACCGACACCCACTCCCACTCCGGTGGCAACGCCTACTCGAACTCCGGCACCGACACCCACTCCCGCTCCGGTGGCGACGCCTACTCGAACTCCGGCACCGACACCCACTCCCACTCCGGTGCCAACACCAACGCTTACCCCTATCCCTCGATTGACGCCGCTTGTTCCTCGTGCTCCTACCCCTACCCCAACTCCACCCCCGCCGCCCACCTCGACACCACTTCCACGAACGCCAACGCCTGTGCCAGAGCTTGCCTTGAGCGGCCAGTGGCTCTACGAGGGAGGATCCTTTGTCTGGCAGGGATCCCTGTGTAAGGTTAATGTTGCAACCGGTATCCAGGAAACCGTCTCCATTCGTCAAGACGGCAACCAGCTCAGGGTTTCCTCTCCCGGTTTTGCGGAGCGCAGCGGCCAGCTCATCGGCAACCAATTTTCTGTCAGCGGCAGGATAGGGGGCAGCGGTACTCCAACCATCACGTGGAGTGGCACTGTCAGCCCTGACGGGCGCTCCATTCGCGGCACAGCTACCTGTGGCAGCGCCAGCTTTGCCATCAGGCTCATCCGCCAGAGTTAAATACCCACGCCGCCGCCTCGGTCGCCGCCGCCGCCGTTCTCCGGATCCTCCGGCTTCTGCTGGATGGCAGGGGGGGGAGGAGGAGTGGCAGAGGTTTCCCTGACCACCTCGAGGGTGTAGGGGCCGCGGCCAGGGCTACCCGGAGCAGAGCTGCGGGCATTCTGGGCCCAGTAGCTTTGCACCAGCACTAAGTAACAGCGGTCTTGCCGTACTGGGATCGTCAGCTCAGAGGTGGTGAAATTGCCAGGAGCTGCGTCATCGTTGATAAAGATGAGTTCCGGATCAAGGTTCCTGTTGGCATCAAAGCCAGAGATGGCCAGCAAAGGATCGAAGACTGAACTGGTTAGGCGGATGGTAACTCCGGTAACGTTGGCTGCAGAAGGAAAGTAGAGAAATCCATCTGAGTAAAAGGTGAAGGTGCCAGGAGGCGGTGGAACTTCCCGGGCATTTTGAACCTCGCCAGCGCTATCGAAGTAGAACTCCAAAAGGCTATTCGGCCCCAAGGTTCCGCTGCGGCTATCTCCTTGGCGGCGCAGGCCAATTGATGCGAAAAACTCTGGGCTAAAGGCTTGCTCGCAGACATTGACCGGAGGTGGCACTGTCCCCCCAGACCTCCCACAGCTTGCTAGAAGGAGAGTCGAGGCTAGAAGGCCCCAGAAAAAACGCACCTGCAATCCCCCAACCTTCGATGCCGGCAATGACGACATAGACACTCCTCTGCCACAGGATCACTAGCTTCTCCAGACTACAGCCATTTCGGCAAGCTGCAGCAAACAAGGATGCCCTTTCAACTGGTTAGTCTGCTTCCTAGGAGCAGCGATACCCAGCAAGAGCAACTCCATTTTTCCCCTGGCCTAGTGCCTCCTAGGCAGATGTCGGGTAGAGTTGGCGATAGCCATCGCTGCCGTATTGGTTAACCTATGAACAACCCGCCGAGTAGCCCGAATCGGGATTGCTTTTCACAGCGCTCCAGGCAGGGCAACCTAGGCCGGAGCTTCCCCCTCCAGGGTCTGGGACTCGGCTTGTTGTGCGGATCGCTGCTATTGGGGGCAGGGGGCGGCCGATTTCTAACTTGGGCCCAGGAAGCGGAACAGCAGCCAGAGCCAGAAGTCCCCCTACCGGTGAGAGACCTCGATCCGGCGGTGCAGATCCGAGTTCGGAACGAGCTGGTTAAACTTTGCGGAGATTATCGGTGCGAAGGCTATCGCTTCCCCGTGCGGGTTTTGGTCAGGCCTGAAGATACTCTGGAAACTCTGCTGGAGCGGCTGGATACAGAGATGCTGCGGGAGGTGGATCGGGTGTTTCAAACTCGGCCTGACTTGAACCGTGTTATCGTCGATGGCTATGTCTTTGTGGGCACTCCCTCTTTCGCCAGTCGGGAAGTACTGCTGCAAACGTTGTTGGTGCCCCGTCACCGCTGGGCGGTGGGTCGCTTTGGGCTAGAGCAGGATGGAATCTTCTATGCCAAGCTGCTGGAACAGGTAACGCCCTTTTTAACTCGGCCGCAAACCCCGACCCCTCCGCCTGGGGCTGTGCTTGAAGAGCCTGGGCCTCCTCTACCTCCCACGCCAGCTCCTGGAGAGACACCAACGCCCCCACCGCAAGCAACGCCAGAAGCTTCACCAACCCCCGAAGCTCCACCCCCACCGGGGGATGTCATCGAGCGGCAGCCCATTTAGCCTTGATAGGGCTGGTTGCTGTTCATGGGGTTTTGCTTGTGGATCCAAGCTAGGGTTCTGGAGCTGGGGTGGGGTTGAGTCCTGGGCCTGGGGTGATCTAGGCTTCGGAGTTAAGGGGATCTCTTCCCTCCTACTGCTTGACCAGTGTGCAGGTATGGCAGGACACAGCAAGTGGGCCAACATTAAGCGGCAAAAAGCCCGCGTAGATGCCAGAAAAGGCAGCCTATTTACCAAACTTTCCCGCGCCATCATTGTGGCAGCGCGCAGCGGCCTGCCGGATCCGGAAGCCAATTTTCGGCTGCGCTCGGCGGTAGAGAAAGCCAAGGCGGCAGGCATGCCCGCCGAGAACATTGAACGGGCCATCGCCAAGGGATCCGGCAACTGGACCGACGACAGCCCCCTGGAGGAAATCCGCTACGAAGGCTACGGCCCTGGGGGCGTGGCTGTCTTGATTGAGGCCATGACCGATAACCGCAACCGCACGGCTGCCGAGGTACGGGAAGCCTTCAGCAAAGTCGGCGGCAGCCTGGGGGAAAGCGGCTGCGTGAGCTGGCTGTTTCGGCAAAAAGGGGTGATCAACCTAGAGGAGGTGACAGATCCCGAAGCTCTGCTGCTAGCGGTAGCCGAAGCAGGGGGGGAGGATCTCAAGGTGGAGGGGACCGGCGCAGAGGTCTATTGCGATTACACCCTGCTGGAGCAGGTGGCCACCTACCTTAAAAAAGAGGGCTACCGGGTGCAGGAGGCGGCCATCCGTTGGATCCCTTCCACAGAAGTGCATGTGGAGGATCCCGAGACGGCCAAGCTGGTGCTGACCCTCATGGAACGGCTGGACAACTTGGACGATGTGCAAAATGTCTACGCCAATTTCGAGATTGACGAGGCAGTGATGGAGAGCCTGGCCTAAGGGGAAAGGCTTAGCGCAACTTGACGGCGGTGCCGGCGGCGGTAACGAGGATCAGCGTCGTGCTCATGTTGGTATGAATGGTAACGCCTAGGATGCCATTTGCTCCCAAACGTTTGGCTCGCTGCTCCAACTCTTCCAAAACCTTTTTCTGAGCATTCTCGAACACTTCTTCGTAGGTTCTTGTGCGTCCCCCGATAATGTTGCGGAGGGCAGCAAGGAAGTCCCGCAGAACATTGGTGCCATAAACTACCTCGGCAGTAACAATGCCCAGGTAGCGCTCCACCTCTTTACCTTGGAGCATGTCTGTAGTGGCTAGCAGCATGGCTCGTTCTCCGCGTCACCTCCTCACTAAGCTAGCCGAGAGGCTCCAAGGTGGGGAGTTCTTAGACTGTAGCGGGAGCTAGAATTGGCTACCCTGGAGGCAACGTTTTCCAGCTAGCCAATGACGACCCTCGTTCGCGTGGTGGGGAGCCTAAATCTAGACCTGGTGGTGCAGGTGCCACACCAGCCGGGGCCGGGGGAGACGGTGCTGGGATCGGACTACGCCACCTACCCTGGGGGCAAGGGGGCCAACCAAGCGGTGGCAGCAGCCCGGGCAGGAGCCCAGGTGGAGATGTGGGGGGCGATGGGATCCGATGGCTTTGGCCGCCTGCTAAAGGAGAACTTGGAGCAAAGCGGCGTTGCTACCCACTACGTACGGGAGCTGGAAGGGCCCAGCGGTATTGCTCTAATTACCGTGGATCAAGCAGGGCAAAACCGGATTGTGGTTAGCCCCGGGGCCAATGGTCGCTACCTGCCAGAGCATCTGCCCCCCTGGACGCCGGCGGCTCTGGTGCTGTTGCAACTGGAAATCCCCCTAGCCACTGTGCAGGCGGTGGCGGAGCAGGCCTTTGCCCAAGGGATCCCTGTCCTCCTCAATCCCGCCCCTGTGGCTCCCCTGCCGGGATCCCTCCTGCGTCAGGTGCGCTACTTGGTGCTCAATGAAAGCGAAGCCGCTGCCCTTGCCCAATCTCCAGTGGAGACGCCAGCGCAAGCCGAAAAAGTGGCCCAAGCCTTGCAACAGCAGGGGATCCCGACAGTGATCATCACCTTGGGGGGAGCGGGCTTGGTCTGGGCCGATGGGGAGGAAAGGGGCCATCTGCCAGCCCACCCCGTGTTGGTGGTGGATACCACTGCTGCCGGCGACAGCTTCTGCGGTGCTTTGGCCGCCTACCTGGCTGCTGGCGGATCCCTGAGGGAAGCCCTCCATTTTGCCAATGCCGCCGCGGCCCTGTGCGTGACCCGCCCTGGGGCCCAGCCGAGTTTGCCCCAGCGCGCCGAGATCGAGGCGTTTCTGACTGCTGCAGGCTCTCACCCTCTTTCCTAGGGAATTTTAAGCACGACGTCCTTTGCTACCCAGAAAAGGCCTCTTGGCGGTGCTGGGCCAGCCGCTCCAGGCTGAGGGGGCCCTGGATGTGCTGCCAGGGAAGGGGATCCGCCGGATCCCAGTTGCTGTGCACGTAGTAGTCCAAGGGCGGCAGTTGTCCCTGCAGCTCTTTGAAGGCGCGGCGGAAGCTGCCCAGGGACTCGCCCCACTGCCGGGCTAGCTGCAAGACTCGGGCCACCCGCCGATCCCCCCGCGAGATGAGGGCTTGGATGACCGACCAACTGTAGCTTTCGGGACGGAACTCCACGCCCAGGGGACGCAGATGTTTTTGATACCACTGCAGCTTTTTCTCAGCCTGGGGATCCACCCCCTGCCACTGGAAAGGGGTGTGGGCCTTGGGGACAAAGGTGCTGCAGCCCAAAGTCAAGCGCAGGCGGGGAGCCACCTTCTTGAGCTCCTTGAAAAGAGCAACGGTGGCCTCCAGGTCGGCCTGGGTTTCCGCCGGGATCCCCACCATGCCGTAGAACTTGATCCCCTTCAGGCCGCCGGCCTGGGCGTGGGCGGCCGCCGCCAAGATCTCTTCATTGGTCAGCTTCTTGTTAATGACCTGGCGCAGCCGTTCTGAGCCGCTTTCAATGGCTACGGTAATGGACTGGCTGCCGCGGCGGGAAAGCACTTGCGCCAAGCGAGGCGTGACCGTGCCCGTGCGCACCGAGGCCAGGCTAAGGTGCACCTGCTCAAAGCGATCCTGCGCCAGGTACTCCAGCAACTCCTCAAACTGGGGGTGCTGGGTTACCGAAGCCCCCAAAAGGCCAATCCGCTGGGTAACCTGCAGCCCCCGCTCCACCGCCGGGATCAGATGTCCTTCTACATCGGCAGCGCGAAAGGGCAAAGTTAGGTAGCTGGCTAGGCAAAAGCGGCACATCTCGGGACAACTGCGCACCACCTCCACCATGTAGATGCTCTCCCAGGCCGCTTTGGGGGTAACCACGGTGGACACCGAGAGGGTGTTGCCGCGGAAGGTGTGCTTGCGGATGGAGCTGGGGATCCCGTCCCGCTTGGGAATGACCTTTTCCACCGGGCCGTCGGGGCCGCGGTAGTGCACTTCGTAGAGGCTGGGCACGTAGATCCCTGGCACCTGGGCCAGCGCCCGCAGCTTTTCGGCCCGGGATCCCTGCCGTACCTGGCGGTAGGTCTGGATCATCTGCTCCACCAGCCCCTCCCCGTCCCCCAGCAGGATCAAGTCAAAGAACGCAGCAAAGGGCTCAGGGTTGGCCGTCAACACCGGGCCGCCGCCAAAAACCAAGGGATCCGCCTCCCCCCGCGCCTCGGCCTGGAGGGGGATCCCCTGTCGTTCCAACAGATCCAGGATATGGACGTAGTCCAGCTCCCAAGACAGGGAAAAACCCACCAGCTCCGGATTCCGCGGCAGCGGCTCGGCCAGGTCGGTAAACAGGCGGGCGACCGCCACCTCGCGGCGGCTGGCCAGCAGGCTCCAGATGACCTGGTAGCCGAGGCTGGTGATCCCTACCGAGTAGGTGTTGGGAAAGGCGTAGATGACCCGCACCGCGTCAGGCGCAGGTGTGGCCGGGGTGAAGAGAAGCTGTTCCAGAGCCAATTCCGAGGTGGCCAAGGCAGTCTAAGAAAGGGGGATGGGCGGCAAGGGCCTACTTTCCCAGCTTAATCGGGGTTTTATCAGGCTGCGTCCAGGGCCAGCAGGGACGGCCAGATCGTCCAGAATGGAAGGGATCCCGACCCGCTCCTACCTGGATGGCCCCTCCCCTCAACCAACGCATCCGCCGCTTCTACGATGCTTCCTCCGGCCTGTGGGAGCAGGTGTGGGGGGAGCACATGCACCACGGCTACTATGAGCCGGGCCAGACCGGCAAGGATCGCCGCCAAGCCCAGATCGATCTCATGGAGCGAGTGATTCAATGGGGCCAGATCGGGGATCCTAAACCCCCTCAGCACATCCTCGATCTCGGCTGTGGCATTGGAGGGAGCAGCCTGGAGCTGGCGCGGCGCTTTGGCGCCGAGGTAACAGGCATTACCCTCAGCCCTGTCCAGGCCCGACGGGCCACGCAGCGGGCCCAGGAGGCCAGTCTGAGCCACAGGGTGCGCTTTTGGGTGGCCGATGCCCTCGAAATGCCCTTTGCCGACCACACTTTCGATCTGGTCTGGGCTCTGGAAAGCGGCGAGCACATGCCAGATAAGCGGCGGTTTCTGGCCGAGGGCTGGCGGGTCTTGCAGCCGGGCGGGCAGATGATGGTGGTGACCTGGTGCCACCGCGAGGGCTCCCTGAGCCGCCAGGATCAGCGGCTTTTGCAGCAGATCTACGACGTGTACTGCCTGCCCTATGTCATCAGCTTGTCGGAGTATGAAGCGCTGGCCCAAGAGGTGGGGTTCGAGCAGTTGCGCACTGCCGACTGGTCGGAGCGGGTGGCCCCCTTTTGGGATGAGGTAATTGCCTCGGCCCGCGATTGGCGGTGGATCCCGGCTTTGGTACGCAGCGGCTGGGTCACCGTTCGTGGGGCGCTGGGGCTGGGCCTGATGCGGCGGGCCTATGCCACCGGCTTGCTGCGCTTTGGCTTGCTGAGCGGCTTCAAGCCTGCAAGTTAGGGATCCCATACCCCCCTCTCCCAAGGGAGAGGGGCTGGGGGTGAGGGCAGCAGCGCTGGCCACGTAAGCGACAGGGAAAGTGGGCTCAAAAGTCCTGCTGGGGTGGCGTTGCGCCAGCAAGTTCTAGGTACTTCTGCTTCACCGCCTGAATGTCCTGCCACATCAACCACTTGGGGCTGCCGGGGGTGCGGTCAGGGTTGCGCAGCAAGTAGGCGGGGTGGAAGATGGGCATGCACCAGCGCCCCTGCCACTGGATCCACTCGCCGCGGATCTTGGTAATGCCCCGCTTATCCCCCAAAAGGGAGCGCACCGAAGTGGCCCCCGTCAACAAAATGATCCAGGGATCCACCAGGCGAATCTGCTCCAAGAGGTAGGGTCGGCAGGCGTCCATCTCCGCCTGGGTGGGTACGCGGTTGTTGGGGGGGCGGCACTTG
>NZ_JANSIR010000070.1:0-480 GCF_047462155.1 Synechococcus sp. OH2 | reverse complement strand
CTTACCTACAAAGGGCAGGCCTTGCAGATCTTCGTTTTCCCCCGGCCCCTCGCCAACAATCACGATCTTGGCTTTAGGGTTACCTCGGTGCACCACCACATAGGTACGGTTGGCCGCCAACTCACAGCGCTGGCAGACTCGGCAGTGCTGCTCCAGTTGTTCTAGATCCCGATAGGTGCCGGGGGGAATGGGCACCTGAGCCGAGAGCGGGATCTGATCCCATTGGGGAAGCGTCTCCGTTGCAGAGGCAGGTGGCTCTAGGGGATCGTCAAATAGGCTGGGCTGAAGCTCCGAGGGTCTTTTCTTGGCAGCCATTGCAAGGTGAGGGATCCTTGTGCAGCGATCTTCGGCTGCTCCTCTGCCCTTGTCAAGCTTGGAGTCTCTTTCCCCAAAAGGGCAGCCTTTACGTCTTGATGAACTACCCCACCGCGCAGGCGGGTGGGGTTTCCTCACCCGCTTGACAGCAGAGCTTTTGTCTCT
>NZ_JANSIR010000069.1:9853-18649 GCF_047462155.1 Synechococcus sp. OH2 | reverse complement strand
TCCAAGAAGAGGAGGTGCAAAGAGAACGACTAGCTTATAGTCAAGAAGGCAGGGATATTGCAGCCGAGGACTTGATTGCCCTCGACCAGACAGGGGTATGGGAGGGAAGAGAACGGGGAGGAGCTCGCAGCTTACGGGGTCAAAGAGCTTAGCATTATCGTCAGAGATGTAAGGGGGAAAAGCATACTGTTATTCGAGCTATTTCCCTGAGAGGTGCGGTTGGCCGTCGTGTCATCAAGGGTGGAATGAGGAAAGGGGATGTTTTGGAGTCTTCGAGAAGTGAGTTATGTCTGAAGCTAGAGGAAGGTTGTGATTATTAACTATCCATAAGAGTTGGGCAGTTGAGGAATTGATTAGGGGGATAGGTGTGCGAATCCTATACCTGCCTGGGCATGCGCCGGAGTTGCTACTGTACCCCTTAACTCTTTAACAGGCTGTATCTCAAGCTCTGGGGGAAGCTATGCCTGTGGTCTGCTGGGGCTGGGCGACCAGCTAGGCAAGAAAGAAGCCTCAATGCAGACAAAAGTTCCCTTTTCCCGGTGTTGTCCAAGTCTTTCAAAGTGGCATCTCCCAGTGCAGCTCGACGTAGGTATAGCCCTCCGGGGTGTGGGTGCGATGCCAGGATCCCTTGGGCAGGTAGCGGGCAATGGTATTCATGGCCTTGCTGCCATAGCCGCCACCGGGGCTGGGGGCGTATTCTACGCCGTCATTGATGACCGACAAGCAGCAGTGGCGCTCCTTTTGCACCAACGACACCTTGACGAAGGAGGCGTTGCCCTTGGGAGGTTGCACATGGGCGATGACATTGCCGATGGCCTCTCGCAAAAAGCGCAAGATATCCTCCCGTTGGTCAAACCACTCGCTAGTATTGGGCTCCTCCAGAGGTTGCAGATGGCGCTCCACAGGCAAGGTCAGGCTGCCCGTCCGAATCAGCTCGTCCAGATAGGTGTCAATGCCCCGGTGCAAGCCCTCCCGCAAGCTAGGGGAAATGCGCAGCTTGGTGGCCAGGGTGCGCACATCGTTAAGCTGCTCGCGAATGCCTCGCCCGATCCTTTCCAGTTGTTCCAGCAGACGATCGTAAATGGCAGGATCGGGATCCTTACCCTGCTGCTGTTGCCATTGCAAGCTTTCCAGCTCGTCCATCACCACCTTCAGCTCCTGCAGCTCACGATCGTGAATGTCGGTGGCAATGCGGTAGAGCAGCTTGCGGGCTTGGTCGATGGCGGCCTCCTGCTCGGCCCGGCGCAGACGCTCCAGTTCCTGTTGTTGGGCCAAGAGCCGCTCCTGGTTCTCCAGGATTACCAAGGTCAGAAGCAGGCTCACCCCCGCTAGGCCGACAGCCAAAGCCGGCAAGGTCAGTGGCCAAATCCAACGCCACAGCAAAAATTGGGTTACGGCCCACCCCTCATAAGCGGTCAGCCCCACCACCGGCCAGAGGAGAAACCGCTGTTGTTTCCAGTCCCGGCAATTCTGTCGCGGGGAGGGGCGATAGAGCACCAAGCTCAGGCCCGTTCCCGCACCCAGCAGGAAGACAACCCCCGCCGCCAGCCCTGCCGGCAGGGATCGGTACACCTCTCCGGTGAGCAGGCTCGAGAGGATTTGCGCTTGCAGCTCGACTGCCGCAATCTGGGATCCATCCACCGTCCGCACCGGGAAGGTCTCCGGGTACCCCCCCACAAAGCCCACTAGGACGATTTTGTCTCGTAGTTGGTCGGCAACTTTGGGGTCGAGGGGAGGGATCCCTTCTTGGCCGCGGCAGGCTTGGCCGGGGCTGAGCGTTGGGGAGCCAGATCCCGTCTGGGAGATCACCGGCGGACAGATCTGCTCGATGGGAATGATAGGGATGCTGTGCTGGGATCCAAGGGGGTTGAATTGAACTGGCTGCAAACCCCGTTCGCGCAACCAGCGGCTGGCCCGCTCCGGGTCGTACTTGGCAAAAGCCAAGGCCTCCGCCGAGGCAAACATCTGCTCCTTCTGGCTGTCGCGGCGTAGGTAAAGCCCCCGCAACTGGGCCTGGCGCAGGATTCCAGCCCCGTCCAGGCGGTGTTGCACCACTCCCTGGACATGTTCCGGTGCCACTAAGTACTCCAGCCGCAGGGAGGAAAAGGGCAAAAAGTGGTTGTAGATGTTGATCTCAGAACGGCCAAAGCTCTCACTGCTGCGGGTAGCCAAGACCACGCGATCTGGGTAGCGCTGGATAACCTGACGCAGGGGAGCATCCAGGTCCTCGTTACCCAGATTCTGCGGCACCACAAAGCTACTGGGCAGGTTTAACACCACCACCCTGGCTTTGGCCTCTTCCAGTAGGCGCAAGGTCAGGCCAGCGTAGTTAGCCCGTTCCAGGAGAAAGTCAACATTGTGCTGGCCATCACCATTTTTTCCCTGCCCATCGCTGCGGCCATCGATGCCGATGATCACCACCTCCGGGGAAGGCTGCTGAGGGCCGCGCCAAGCGTAGAGCCATTCCTGGGCGTCGCTCTCCAGCCGCAGCAACAAAGGGTGCTGGGCAGAAAGGTTGAGCAAGGTGGCCCACCCTAGGCCCCAAGCCAAGGCCCAGCCCAGTCGCCGCCGAGAGGGAGACAGTTGCTTTTGAGGATCACGCCCTTGGCCAGCGAGAAGGGGAGCAGCGAGATTCGGCATAGGGGGCTGTTGAGGCCAACAAGTTGAAGAGTGCCTCCTCTGCCATCTTGGCCGCCGACAACGGCCGGCGAGAGGATCCCTTGCCCACCCAGTTGCTGGGGAAAGACCGCAACTTCAGGGGTGATGGTTGCGCACCCGTGCCGCCTCCTCGGGACTAATGCCGAGACGGGTGAGGTTAACGCGGCCCTTGTGGTCGATGCTGCGCACCTTGACCACCACCTCATCCTCCACAGCCACCTCATCTTCTACCCGGGTAACGCGGTACTCCGCCAGTTGCGAGATGTGGATCATGCCCTCTTTGCCGGGCAAGAACTCCACAAAGGCGCCGATGGGGATGATGCGGGTCACCTTGCCCAGGTACACCTGCCCCTCTTCTACCCGCCGCACTAGGTTTTCGATCATCGCCCGCGCCGCTTCTGCCTGGCCGCCTACCGAGGAGGATACGGTGATCGTGCCATCGTCGCTGATGTCCACCTTGGCTCCTGTCGCTTCCGTGATGCTACGCACCATTTTGCCGCCAGGGCCGATGATCTTGCCGATATCTTCCGGATCCACCTTGAACGTGAGCAGACGGGGAGCCGTTTTGGCCAACTGGGGTCGAGGTGCTGGGAGAACCTCCAGCATCTTGTCGAGGATATAGTCACGCCCGGCCTTAGCCTGCAGGATGGCTTTCTCCACCACATCCACGGTGATGCCGGTAATTTTCATGTCCATCTGCAAAGCGGTGATCCCGGCCCGCGTGCCGGCCACCTTGAAGTCCATATCCCCCAAAAAGTCCTCGATGCCCTGGATGTCGGTGAGGATGCGCACCTCGTCCCCTTCCTTAATTAGACCCATGGCTACACCGCTGACCGGCGCTTTGATCGGCACCCCGGCATCCATCAAGGACAGAGTAGAGCCACAGACGGATCCCATCGAGGTGGAGCCATTGGAGGAGAGCACCTCCGACACCACCCGCACCACGTAGGGAAACTCCTCTTCCTTGGGCAGCACCGGCACCAAGGCCCGCTCCGCCAGCGCCCCATGTCCAATTTCCCGCCGTCCTGGCGAGCGTGAGGGCCGCACTTCTCCCACGGAAAAGCCGGGGAAGTTGTAGTGGTGCATGTAGCGCTTTTCGTCCACCGGGTGCAGATCGTCCAACTCCTGGGCATCGCCAGGGGTACCTAGGGTGGTGATGGAAAGAATTTGGGTGAGGCCGCGGTTGAACAGAGCGCTGCCGTGTACCCGCGGGATCAAGCCTACCCGGCAAGAGACTGGCCGCACCTCGTCTAGCTTGCGCCCATCTACCCGCACCCCCTCCTGCAAGATCTGCTGGCGCATCAGCTTTTTGGTCAAAGCCTTGAACTGGTTGTCCAATTCCTTAGGATTTTCCAGGAGGTAGAGCCGCAAGGGATCCCCCTCTGGCCGTTCCTGGATCTGGGCCTCCAGATTGGCCTTGATCGCCTCCAGTTGTTGCTCGCGGCTGGTCTTGTCTAGGAACTGCCTAAGGATGGAGCGAATGCTCTCCTGGGCGTGTTCCGCCACAAAGGCAATCAGCTCCTCGTTTTGGGGGGGCGGGGGCAGCTCCACAGGGGTGATGTTGAGATCGGCAAAAACTTGCTGTTGGGCCTTGAGCAGCTCTTGAACGGCCTCGAAACCGAACTCAATGGCCTCGACCACGTCCTTTTCCGGCAGTTGGTTGGCGCCGGCCTCCACCATGATCACGCCGTCAGCACAGCCAGCCACCACCAAATCCAGATCGCCGGCCTCGATTTCGGCATAGGTGGGGTTGAGGATGAACTCATCTTTAACCAAGCCAACCCGCACCGCCGCCACCGGGCCGTTGAAGGGGATGCGAGCACCATGGATGGCCAGCGAGGCCCCCAAAATACACAACACATCGGGCGGCACCTTGTCGTCCACCGAGAGGGTAGTGGCCACGATTTGCACATCGTCCCGCAGCCATTCTGGGAACAAAGGCCGCAGGGGCCGGTCTATAAGACGAGAGATCAGGGTGGCCCGCTCCGGTGGCCGACCTTCCCGCCGCAAGTAGCCTCCTGGGATCCGCCCGGCAGCGTAGAGCCGCTCCTCATAGTCCACCAGCAAAGGCAAGAAATCGACACCGGCCCGGCCGGGTTGTCGCGTAGCCGTAACCAAGACCGAAGTTTCCCCAGAAGTTAACCAGACTCCGCAACCTGCCTGGGGAGCCATCAACCCAATATTGATGTCAATTTCCCGCCCGTAAAAGGAAATCGACCGAGTATATTCTGCCATGTAACGCTTCGCCTTCTTTTTTTCTTGCCGCTATCGTAGCATTCTCTTTTTGCTTTGTTCTTTGGTGGTAGAGAGTTGGGGCGTCGCCA
The DNA here is from genome assembly GCF_047462155.1 of Synechococcus sp. OH2. Taxonomy (NCBI): domain Bacteria; kingdom Bacillati; phylum Cyanobacteriota; class Cyanophyceae; order Synechococcales; family Synechococcaceae; genus Synechococcus; species Synechococcus sp. OH2. The sequence continues at coordinate 13,667 of NZ_JANSIR010000069.1, read as the reverse complement.
AAAACTGTTTTTCTGGCTCTGGCCAGGGATCCGCAGCAAGGCCAGGGTATAGGCCAGATGCTCGCTCGAAGCCAACCTAAGGGGCGCCTGTGCTGATGCTAGAGCCGCTGACCCCTGCCCAAATCAGGGCCTACTTGGATTGCATTGGCTACGTCGGCCCCACCCTGCGCCAGATCCACCTGGCCCACCTGACGAGAGAGAATACGAACACCTGCTGACCTGAGCCTTCGGGATCCGCCTTCCCACAACCTCTTCCGCCCCCGAGAGAAAGATGGCAAGACCTACAGCCACTCCGACAGAAGCCCGCCAGCTCTCTTCCAAACCCGATCCCAAACTCCATCCAGCAGTGCCAGAATAAGATGTCAAAATAAAAAGCGCTGTTTCGTTGTCCGAAAAGATTATGGATGCTGCGGCGGTTTCCACATTTGATGGCCAAGCTCTGGATCACGTGCTCATTTTCGACACCACCCTGCGCGACGGGGAGCAGTGTCCCGGCGCCACGCTGAATACCGAAGAGAAGCTGGCCATCGCCCGGCAACTGGCCCGGCTGGGGGTCGATATCATTGAAGCTGGGTTTGCCTATGCCAGCCCCGGGGACTTCGAGGCGGTGCAGAAGGTGGCCGAGCAGGTGGGCACCCCCGACGGCCCTGTCATTTGCAGCCTGGCCCGCGCCCTCAAGGCCGACATCGAAGCGGCAGCCGAAGCTCTTAAACCCGCCGCCAAGCCCCGTATCCACACCTTTATCTCCACCTCGGACATTCACCTCAAGTACCAGTTGCGCAAGACCCGCGCCGAAGTGCTGCAAATTGCCGAAGAGATGGTGGCCTACGCCAAGTCCTTCGTGGACGATGTGGAGTTCTCCATGATGGACGCCACCCGTTCCGATCCGGAGTTTCTCTACCAGGTGATCGAGGCAGCCATTCGGGCCGGCGCCAAAACCATCAACATCCCGGACACCGTCGGCTATGTCATGCCTGAGGAGTTCGGCCAACTGATCAAGGGCATCCGCGAGAACGTGCCCAACATCAAGCAGGCCATTATCTCGGTTCACGGCCACGACGACCTGGGAGTCTCAGTAGCCAACTTTCTGGAGGCGATCAAGCAGGGGGCACGGCAAGTGGAAGTGACCATCAACGGTATCGGCGAGCGGGCCGGCAACGCGGCGCTGGAAGAGTTGGTGATGGCCCTGCACGTGCGCCGCAGTTACTTCAACCCCTACTTTGGCCTGCCGGTGGACTCGGAAAAACCCCTCACCCACATCAAAACCCAGGAGATCTACCGCACCTCCCGCCTGGTCTCCAACCTCACCGGCATGTTGGTGCAGCCCAACAAGGCCATTGTCGGTGCCAACGCCTTTGCCCACGAATCGGGCATCCACCAGGACGGCATGCTCAAAAACCGCCAGACCTACGAGATTATGGACGCCCAGACCATCGGCTTGCAATCGAGCACGCTGGTGCTGGGCAAACACTCGGGCCGCAACGCCTTCCGTACCCGCCTCCGGGAGTTGGGCTTCGAGCTCTCAGAGCAGGATTTGAACAAAGCCTTCCTGCGCTTCAAAGAGCTGGCGGACAAGAAGAAAGAGATCACCGACCTGGATCTGGAGGCAATCGTCAACGACGAGACCCGCCCGGTACCCGATCTCTACCGCCTGGAGCACGTGCAAGTGGTGTGCGGCAACCACGAGGCTCCCACCGCCACCGTGCGCCTGATCACCCCTGAGGGTGAAGAGCGGGTGGACGCCGCCGTGGGCACAGGTCCGGTGGACGCGGTGTACAAAGCCATCAACCGCATCGTCAACATCCCCAATAAGTTAATCGAGTTTTCCGTCCAGTCGGTTACCGCCGGCATCGACGCCATGGGGGAAGTCACCATTCGCCTGCGCCACGAGGATCGCGTCTTCTCTGGCCACGCCGCCAATACGGACATCATCGTTGCCTCAGCCCAAGCCTATATGAACGCCCTCAATAAGCTTTACGCCGCTCTGCACGCGGCCCGCTCGACGGCTGAGCAACGGCAGGCTGCCACCCAGAAGATCTGATGGTCTGCCGCCAGGAGTGCTCCTCTAGGAGCGGGCTGCAGGGATCCCTTCCGCAAACACCCGCCTGATTACTTCCTCGATCGGCGGGTCTGTTACCGTCAAGTCCAGCACCTCCAGATCCGCCAGGAGCTGGGCGACCGTCTGGGTGAGGTGTTCCCGCCGCACCCACAGCCGCACCTCACAGCTGCTGCCGGGATCCCCCTCGCTGCGCAGCTCTCCATAGACTTGCAATTGGGCGAGGGGGCAGGGGCGAGCCAATTCCAGCTTCACCTCGCGATAGGGGGCAAAGCGCTGCCGCAGCTCCTCGAGGCCGCCATCGTAAATGAGTTGCCCGGCGCTGATCACCAGCACCCGTTCACAGAGCGCCGTAATGTCGGCCATGTAGTGGCTGGTCAACAAGACTGTTGCCCCGTAGCGGCGGTTGTAGTCCCGCAGAAATTGCCGCACGGCGGCCTGAGCGTTAACATCCAACCCCAAGGTCGGCTCATCCAAAAACAAGATCTGCGGGCGGTGGATCAGGGCCGCCAGCAGTTCCGCCTTCATCCGCTCCCCCAGAGAAAGCTTGCGCACTGGCTGCTTCAGCTTGCCCTGCAGGTCGAGCAGCTCCGCCAACTCCCCCACTCGCTCGCGAAACTCCTTTTCCGGGATCTCATAAACGGCAGCGTTAATCCGCAGAGAATCTATGGCCGGCAGATCCCAGATAAGCTGTTGCTTCTGGCCCATCACCAGGGTGATCTGCCGCAAAAAAGCTGGCTCCCGCCGGTAGGGCATATGGCCGACCACCTGCAGCGTGCCCCCGGAAGGGTAGATGAGACCCGCCAGCATCTTGAGGGTAGTGGTCTTGCCTGCCCCGTTCGGCCCCAAAAAACCCACCACCTCCCCCGGCTGAATCTGGAAGCTCATGGATTGCACCGCTGCGATGTAGTGATAGGTACGGCGAAAAAAGTGGCGCAACGTACCGACCACCCCCGCTTCCTTAATGGCTACCGGGTAAACCTTGCTCAGGTCGCGAGCCACGATGATCGGCTCAAGTCGGATTGGCACGTCAGACGACATAGCTCCTCCCCCCCCCTAAAACAATCAGATCCGCTAGCCCAACTTCAAGGGCAAACCTCCTGAGGCTGGGCATGTCGGATCTGGCTGGGGGTATTCTCAGTATGGAGGAGAAACAGCAAACAGGCAGGGGAACTACAGCAGTCCTACGTCTATCCCAGGCTTGCCGGCAACCAGCTCCACCTTCAGGATACGGCCACCCGACTTTTGGATACGCTGTTGCTCCCGAAACCAGTTGTCGTAGGGCACTAGCTTCGTGAAGTAGGTATTTTGCAGCTCCCGCTGGGTGCGAATGCGGGTTTGGCTGGGCACACAGGCCGTGATCTTAAACAGGCGCATGATAAAGGATCCCTGTTGACAGCAAAGTGAACTGACTTGACCAGCAAAACAGGCGACTCACCTCAGAAAGCTCGCGTACCCCAGTTAGCACACCAGATCCCTGCGGCAAATCGCCTGTCATGCTCGTTAGACAATGAACCTCACGCCAAGGCAATGACGCTGGCAGTTAGCTCAGGCCAGAGCAGATGTAGTCGAAGTACACACCCATTTCCTTGCCGGCTTCAGGCCCCACCAGGGCAGCGGTTACTTCTTTCATGGCTTGAATCGCCTGAATGGTGGCCCCAATCGGCACTCCCAGCGAGTTATAGGTCTCTTTGAGGCCGTTGAGCACCCGCTCGTCGAGGATGGAGGGATCCCCAGCCAACATGGCGTAGGTAGCGT
>NZ_JANSIR010000069.1:5067-9757 GCF_047462155.1 Synechococcus sp. OH2 | reverse complement strand
CAGGTAGTAGTCCATGTCGCGGATGCAAGCGGCATAGCGACGGGTGGTGTACATGTTACCACCGGGACGGGTGAGGTCGGAGTAGAGCAACGCCTTGGCCGCCGCATCTTTAACAATGGTGGAGGCGTTGGCCGCGATTGTAGCAGCCGCTCGCACCCGCAGCTCGCCCGTGGCGAAGAAAGCCTTCAACTTGTCCATGGCCGAGCTGTCGAGATACTTGCCTTGGACGTCGTAGCTATTGATCACAGCAGTAATCGCGTCTTGCATGATGAGCTTCCTAAATCCAAATCGGTGAACGTTAAACAGTTGCGCGGTTAGAACAATGTAGGGATTAGCTCATTGCCCCCACCACAAAGTCAAAGTAGTAACCGGCCTCAGCCGCGTCCTCAGGAGACAACAGGCCCATGGCCACCTGCTTCATTTGGCGAATGCTCTCGGCCACCGCCGGAATAGGCGTGCCCAAAGAGTTGTACATCTCCCGCACCCCCACCAAGCCAATCTCCTCAATCGGGGTGACATCGCCGGCAACGATCCCGTAGGTGATCAGGCGCAGGTAGTAGTCCATGTCCCGCAGGCAAGTTGCCGTCATCTCCTCTCCGTAAGCATTGCCACCTGGGGAGACGATGTCAGGACGCTTCTGGAAGAGTTGATCGGCAGCTTGTTTGACGATGCGCTCGCGAGACTCAGTCAAGACTTGAGCGATGCGCAGCCGCTTCTCGCCGGAGGTAACAAAGGACTTGATCCGATCCAGCTCCCCCGGGCTGAGGTAGCGGGCCTCTGCATCCGCATTCACAATCGATTTCGTGACAACACTCATGGACATCCATCCTCAAGTCAATTTTTTAAAGAGTATGACGAGCATACCCGCAAGCTATTTTCCGACATGCTTGCCGTCTGCCATCTCAGATCTTCACACTTCTTAAAATGCCTCCCAGGAAAGGAGCGCTCCCTTCCCGTCAACTCCTGCAGCGGCTGTCCGGCAAGGGGGACGTTTGTCAATAAGCGTAAAACAGTCCCTGCTGGGCCAGCTGGAATAGCCCCAGGTGGCCGCAGAGCAACCCACCCCTGCTTAGCTTTGCGGAGTGGGCAATAGCTTGAGGGCGGGCAGTGTGGCAAGGGATGGCGATCGGCGCTAGGGAGTTAAAGTTAAGTTGCGCTTTTCAGGTGTCGCTAGGGCAGATAGGGCTGAAAGTCCTGAGTGACCGTCAGGGTCAAGTTGGCGTTGGGATCGATCACCGCCACCTCCGGCGCCGTCACATTGCCGATCACGGCCCCCGCTGCCGCTCCACCTAGCACCTTCTCCGTCGAGATCACCCGGTCGCCGAACAGGCCGCCCAAGATCGCCCCTGCCGCCGCCCCGATCAGGGCATCCTGCACAACTGCCTCTGCAGAAGTGTGGCGGGGATCCTTGCGCAGCGGGATTACCTGGCTTTGGGCGTAGAGAGGATAGGATTGGCCGTTGAAGATCAAGGCCCGCGAGACAAACTGGGTGCCGCCGCTCACCGGCTGGAATTGGCCTTCTAGGATAGCTCCCGCCGGCACGACCATGTTGCCGTAGATATCCCGCAGGGGAGTCTCCAGGCTAAGGCTGACGGCGCGGGTTTCGCCAGGGGCAATCAAGAGGGCTTCCGGAGAGCGATGCACGGCTTGGATGAGATCCCCAGAGCGCAACAGCAAGGTGGTTTGCAGTTGAAAGGGCTGGCTTGGCTCATCAGGGGGAAGGGGGTTCACCGGGCGCCATCCCTGGCCGGGGGGCGGTGGCGGCAAGGGATCCCTTTGCGCCAAAACCGGGGTGGCTGCCGGTAGCCAGAGAAAACCGGCGAGTAGAGGAGCCAACAGACGACGGGCTGGGTTGGTCATGGTCTTACCCCCGATCTACCACTTCTACGTTAGCTGTAAGCCGGCCAAAGCTGGGGACAACAGCCCTGTCTGGCCTTCTATCCCCATCAAAGCCAGTTGGATATAGGGTGGCTACTCCAGGCAAGCAGATTCCGCTGCTCTTCAACCCAGATGGAAGTACGGAAAAGCGCCGCGGCTGCCGCCTTGGGATCCCTGCTGTCCATGCTAGATTAGGCCCTAGGTTTCGCAGGGGGCCAAGGTATTTCTGCGCTCCCAGCTCTTCTCTTCCTTGACTCAGGTAGCTATGAAGCGCAGCACATCCATGCCGGGCCAACCTTCTCCCAGTTCAGAAGCTTCTGCTCAACCTGCCCGTTTGCATCAGCAGGACGGAGTTCGTTCCTTTTTTGAGCCTTTGGCCGTTCTTAAGTCTCTTCTCTCGCCGCTGCTGCTGGTGCTCTTGGGCATTGGGCTAGGAGCAGCTCTCATGGGAAGCAACGGAGTATCTGCGCAAACGACGGCAACCCCGCCCCAACTGAACCTGAATTTTATCGCCGAGGTGGCGCAAAAGGTGGGGCCGGCGGTGGTGCGCATCGACTCCGAGCGGACGGTGCGCGTTCCGGGCGCTTTTCCAGAGGAGTTCTTTAGCGATCCCTTCTTCCGGGATTTCTTTGGCCAAGCGATCCCTTCCATCCCCCGCCAACGGCGGCAACAGGGCACTGGCTCCGGCTTTATCATCAGCCCGGACGGCCAGATCATCACCAACGCCCATGTGGTCGAGGGATCCGACAAGGTGACGGTGACGCTCAAGGATACCCGCAGCTTTGACGGCAAAGTAATTGGCACCGATCCGGTGACGGACATTGCGGTGGTGAAGATCGAGGCCCAGAACCTGCCGACGGTGAAGCTGGGCCGCTCCGAACTGCTGGAGCCGGGCCAGTGGGCCATTGCCATCGGCAACCCCCTGGGGCTGGACAACACCGTAACCGCTGGGATCATCAGCGCTTTGGGCCGCTCCAGCGGCGAGATCCGCGTGCCCGACAAGCGGGTGTCTTTTATCCAGACGGATGCGGCCATCAACCCCGGCAACTCAGGCGGCCCCCTGCTCAATGCTCAAGGGGAGGTGATCGGGGTGAACACGGCTATCATCCAAGGGGCGCAAGGGCTGGGCTTTGCCATTCCCATCGAGACAGCTCAGCGGGTGGCCAACCAGTTGATCGCCCGCGGCAAGGTGGATCACCCCTACCTGGGCATCCGTATGCTCACCCTCACCCCCGACCTGAAGGAACGGCTCAATCAGGATCCCAACAGCCGCATTTTCGTGACGGTGGATCAGGGGGTGCTCATCGGCGAGGTGATCCAGGGATCCCCGGCAGAGCGGGCGGGCCTGCGCGCCGGAGACATCATTCTTGCCATCAATGGCCGCGCCGTCACCACCGCCGACCAAGTGCAACAGGAGGTGGAGCGCACCGAGGTGGGCAGCACCCTGGAGCTGGAGATCGAGCGAGCTGGGCGGCGGCAGAAGATCCGGGCCGTCACCGGATCGTTCCCGGCCCCCGGCAGAGGCTAATGGGATGGGGTTGAGGCTCTGGGGCGGGGCAATGCCGGTAGTGCCGCTGTCGCTCTTGCAGTTACGGATCGGGGACAATAATGGTTTAATGGTGGCTTAGCAGTCGCAACTTCCTGGCCCAGGCCGGAACCCTCTCGGCAGGGCCGCTTGTCTCGAGTTGGGGATCCCTTTTGCCATGCTCAAAACCACTCGTCGCCTGGCTCTGCTGGCCCTCTCGGGGCTGGCCGCCCTTGTTCTTGCCCCTCAAGCGGGCCTTGCCAAACCGATTGTGGTCGGCTCTAAGGACTTCACCGAGCAGTTTATCTTGGGGGAAATGTACGCCTTGGCTCTGGAGGCGGCGGGGTTGGCGGTGGAGCGCAAGCTCAACCTGGGGGGAACGCCGGTGGCCCATGCCGGCCTGCTGAGCGGCGAGATCGATCTCTACCCGGAGTACACTGGCACCGGCCTGCTGACGGTGCTCAAGCTGCCCAGCAGCAGTGACCCGGCCCAGGTATACGCGACGGTGGCCCGCGAGTACGAGCGCCAGTTCCAATTGGTTTGGCTGGATCCGGCCCCCATGAACAACACCCAGGCCCTGGCCATGACCCGCGCCAGAGCGGCGGAGCTGGGCATCACTACCCTCTCAGACATGGTGGCCAGAGCAGGCGAGCTGGTGATGATCGGGCCGCCGGAGTTTCAAGCCCGCGAAGACGGCCTGCCGGGACTGCGAGCGGTCTACGGCAACTTTCGCCTCAAAGCCTACAAGGCGGTGGATCCCGGCCTGCGCTACCAGGGCTTGGTCAATGGGGAGGCGGATGTGGCGGTGGCCTTTGGCACTGACGGGGAAATTGCCGCCTTTGACCTGGTGGTGCTCAAGGACGACAAGCAGCTTTTCCCCCCTTACCAGGTGGCGCCGGTGGTGCGCAAAGATACCCTGGAGGCCAACCCCGGCATCGCCACTACTTTGAACGCCCTTGCTCCGTTGCTGACGGACGAGGTGATGCAGCGGCTGAACTACGAGGTGAGCGGCAAGCGCAAGGAGCCGGCAGAGGTGGCGAGATCCTTCTTGGTGGAGGCCGGTATTTTGAAGGAATAGCCGTTGCCCGAGGCCCCGGCGTGAGCACCCTTGAATTCGAGCGGGTATCGCTGCGCTTCCCCCACAGTTCCCGTCCGGCTGTGGAGGAGTGCAGTTTTTCTGTGGCCTCAGGCCAGTTGGTGGTCATCCTCGGCCCTTCCGGCTGCGGCAAAACCACCCTTCTGAAGATGGTGAACCGGCTGCTGGAGCCCACCCAAGGACAGATTCGC
>NZ_JANSIR010000069.1:3826-4956 GCF_047462155.1 Synechococcus sp. OH2 | reverse complement strand
ACTTTCCGGTGACGGCGCTGCGCCAGCGCATCGGCTATGTCATCCAGCAGGTGGGGTTGTTTCCCCACATGACGGTGGCCCAGAATGTGGCGGTGGTGCCGCGACTTTTGGGCTGGCCAAGGGAGCGCATCCGCGAGCGAGTGGACGAGCTGCTCAGCTTGGTCAACTTGCCCCCCCAAGAATACCGACGTCGCTACCCGGCTCAACTCTCAGGCGGCCAACAGCAGCGGGTGGGTCTGGCGCGGGCGCTGGCCGGGGATCCGGATCTGCTGCTGATGGACGAACCCTTTGGGGCCCTCGACGCCATCACTCGTAGCAAGCTACAAGATGAGATCCTGCGCCTGCAGCGGCAACTGAGAAAGACCATCCTCTTCGTCTCCCACGACGTGGAAGAGGCGCTGCGCCTGGCAGATCGCATCTTGGTGATGCAGCAGGGGCGAGTGGTGCAGTTCGATACTCCCTTTCGACTGCTCACCCAGCCGGCCACCCCCTTTGTCAGAGAGCTATTGGGGGCAGACGACATGGTGCGGCAACTGAGCGTGCTGCGGGTGGAAACGGCGATGGAGCGGATCCCGCACAACCACCAGATCCAGGAGGGGGCGGTGGTAAAGCCCCACGAAACCCTACGGCGGGCCTTGTCGCTGCTGCTGCGCACGGGGGCGGCGGCTCTCACGGTGTGGGAAGACGGGCGGGCTATCGGCATCGTTACCCTGGATCACATCCGCCATCTGGCCATGCTGGAGGGGGGATCCGCATGAGCTACCTTCTCCGCCATCCCGGCTTGGTGTGGCAGCTTACCCAAGAGCACCTAGCAATGGTGGCGACGGCCTTGGGGATTGCGCTGGTGCTGGCGCTGCCGTTGGCTTTGCTGGTTCACCACGTGCGCTGGCTAGCCCTACCGCTGATGGGGATCCTCAGCATCCTGTACACGGTGCCCAGCCTGGCTCTAATCATTTTGCTGATCCCTTGGTTCGGGCTCAATGCCCGCTCGGTGGTGGTGGCGATGGTGCTCTACTCGCAGGTGATCTTGGTGCGCCACCTGTACGTGGGTTTGCAATCAGTGGAGCCGGCTCTTCTGGAGGCAGCCAAGGGTCTGGGGATGAACCTCTGGCAGCGGTGGTGGCAGGTGC
>NZ_JANSIR010000069.1:0-3576 GCF_047462155.1 Synechococcus sp. OH2 | reverse complement strand
ACACGGCTCTGCTGGGGCTGGAGTGGGCGGCTCGCCGCGGCTGAGGGGATAGGCTTTCATCAGGTCTATCTTCGTTTCTGTGGGACGACGCTGGGTGTAGCATGGCTGAGCAACCAAGGACTCCGTCTCCCTGGCGCGAGCGGGTGAGGGATTGGCCATCCCGCAGCGATGTGGAGCTGATGGAAGCGCTCACAGCAGGGCATTCTGTTGCCCTGGCTGTACTCTACGATCGCTATGCCGGCTTGATCTGTGGGCTGGCCCGTAAGATCCTGGGCCATGCGGCCGAGGCGGAAGATCTGACTCAGGCGGTGTTTGTCGAACTGTGGCACAAGCCCGACTATGATCCGCGGCAGGGATCCGTGAGCAGTTTTTTGTGTGCGTTGACCCGTTCGCGAGCCATTGAGCGTCTGCGCTTCCAGGATAGCCATCAACGTTTTTTGAAACACTGGCAACCCCTGCTCGCCGCCGATGGCAGTGCTCCGATCCCTTTTGAGCAGCTCTCCCTCGAGGAGCGACGGCAAGCGGTGCAGGAGGCCCTCAGCCAACTGCCGGAAAGCCAACGGCAGGTTCTCGAGCTGCTCTACTACCAGGGGTTGAGCCAGGCGGACATTGCCCAACACTGGGGGATCCCGCTGGAGGCGGTTAAAGCCCGCACTCGCCAGGCCCTCTGCAAGTTGCGGGAATCGCTCTCCTTGGAGTTAAGTTCTGGGTCTGAAGCCGCCTCGCCCCCTTCATCAGAAGCACAGGAAGAACTGGCCGGCTATCTGCTGGGGGACTTGTCTCCTGAACAGGCAAGCGCCCTGGAGGCACGCCTAACCCAAGACCCGCGGTTGCTGGCAGATTTGCAGGCCCTGCAAGAAACCCTGCATCTGCTGCCCTATGGGTTGCCAGGGGTGATTCCGCCGGCCAGCTTGCGGGGCAAGGTGATGGCAGAGGCGGGCATTGAGGAGGCGCTGACCCCTCTTCAGCCGGCACTGTCCTCTCTGGGGTTCGGTCGCCTCACGGCTGAGTGGCGCTGGGTAGGGGGCTTGGCGGCAGGGGCCTTGGCTTTGCTGGTTTTCGACAACTGGCGACTGCGGCAGGCGCTGCAACTGGCCCGGCTAGAATCGGTGCAGACATTGTCCCATCTCTTGCAACAGCCGGGATCCCGTCTGGTGAACTTGCAGGGAGAGGTGGGGTCGGCCAACCTGCTGTTGCGCCCAGGAGAGTGGCAGGAGGTGGTCTTGGCGGCAAGGGATCTGCCCCAACCGGCCCCTGGAGAGCGTTACCACCTCTGGCTCAAGCTGGACGACGGCGAGATCCTCCACTGCGGCACCTTTCAGGTGGATGCCCAGGGATCCGCGCTTGTGGCCTTGCGCCCGCCACACCCGCTGCCAGAGGGCGCCCGCCCCCAAGAGGTGCTGGTTACGGCCCAAGCCGCTGCCGTCCCTCGCCAACCCCAGGGTGAGGTTCTCTTGAAAGCCAAGGTGTCTTGGGAAAAGTGAAAGGGAAGATGCGGGGATTGGCTTTGTCGGTGGGGTTGGCCCTGCTGGCTCTGTGGTGGACGGATCCCACCCCAACCACCCTGAGCCGATACACCACTTCCTTGCAGGAGCGCACTCCCTCGCAGCTCCACAACATTCGCCAGGCTGCCCAAAGCCTGGATGGGGTTTACATTCGGCCAAGGGCAGTTTTTTCTTTCAACCAGGTGGTAGGGCCGCGCACCCTCGAGCGGGGCTATCTGCCTGCGCCGGTATTCATGGTGGCCGAAACCCTGGATTCGGTTGGGGGCGGGATCTGTCAAGTCTCCTCCAGCCTATACAACGCTGCTCTGCTGGCGGGGCTGGAAGTGGTGGAAAGGCACCCCCATTACCGCCCCGTGGAGTCGGTGCCCCCCGGCCTGGATGCCACCGTTTGGTACGGCTTGGCCGACCTCAAGCTGCGCAACCCCTTCCCTTGGCCGGTGCGCCTGCGCCTTCAGATCCGCGGCCAAAATCTCATCGTGTCGGTGCTGGGACGGGGATCCCGCCACGCCCTCCAGATCCCCCCCATTCACGTGGAGCAGCAGCGGCTGGATCCCCAGCATTTGCAGGTGAGCGTCTATCGCGGCAACAAGCTCCTCTCCCAGGATCGCTATGTTGCTCCCTAGCCGCCAAGCCCCTCTTGGCCAAGTCCGCTGCGTCTCCTCGGAGGCCGCATCCTAAGCTGCCTCTTCAACCGGTTTGAGACGCTGGCCAGGCGCTCTGCACTGCTGGTGACCCCCTCACCCCCAGCCCCTCTCCCAAAGGAAGAGGGGGGTCTAAGGAGCGAGGGGAGAAGCCGTTTGGATCATCTTGCAACCACCAGCACTCCCATCATGCCACCGGCTAGGGGGTAAAACTTGGCAGTAGAAAATCCTGCCTGCAAGGCCATTTGCCGCTGCTCTTCGCCAGAGGGGAAGCCGTCCAAACTGGGATCGAGGTAGGCATATTCAGATCCCAGTCCCAGGGTTTGGGCCTGGGCAACGACCTGGGTGTTCAGGTACCAGCGCTGAAAGTGAGCAAGAAACGGGATCCCTGTGGGGCGATGAAAGTCCAAAATAGCGGCGCGACAGCCGGGCTTGAGCACCCGGCAAATCTCTCGCAACGCCTGCGGGATATCGGTTACGTTGCGCAGGCCATAGCCCATTGTAACGGCATCAAAACTGTCGTCGGAAAAAGGCAAGGCCAGGGCGTCTCCCAACACCCACTCGAGGAAGTAGCCGGGAAAAAGACGGGAGCGCCGCCGAGCAATATCCAGCATGGCCGGGGAGAAATCCAGGCCGACCACATGTCCCCTTCGTCCCACCCGGCGGGCCAGTTGTAGCGCCAGGTCGCCAGTGCCGCAGCAGAGATCCAACACGTGCCCGCCAGGGCCGGCGCGCGACCAGCGCACAGCCATGCGCTTCCAAACCTGATGCAGGCCCAGGCTCAGGGTTTGGTTGAGGGCATCGTAGTGGGGGGCAATGCGGTCGAAGAGCTCCCGAATCTGCTCAGGGCGCTCAAAGGCTGGGCTGGGCACCGCTTCTCAACTCCGCTTTGCATCGATCGTACCAGCAGTCTCCAGACAGGGCTATTGCGGCACCGGGATCCCGCTCACGCCGACTCGGTGGCGGCGGCTGGGATAATCGGCCAGGCTCAAGGACAAAGACCGGGATCCGGCCAAGCTGGAGGCGGGGATGCGGACAGTTCCCTGGAAGACTTGGCTGTTGGGAGGCAGCTCCCCGGGCAAGCCCTGGGTGAGAGCGTTGATTGACCGTCCGGTGTCGTCAGTAACGTTCAGGAAGCTGTAGAGAAAGCGCACCGTCTCTGCCGAATTGTTCTGCATCGCCACGTTCAAAACCACTTGCCCTCCCTCGCGGCGAACTGAGAGCACCTGCATGGCAACCTGCCCGCTGGCAGCCACTTGCCGAGGTGGGGGAGGTGGTGTAAGTGCTGGTGGCGGCGAGGGGCGCAGCAGTTGGGGAGAGGGAGAAGCAGGCCGCAGGGTGGGGGATGGGGCTACCGCCAACTCAGGAGATAAGGGGGGGGTGGGCGTCGGAGTGGGTCTGGCTACGGGAACGGGTGTAGGGGTGAAGAG
>NZ_JANSIR010000068.1:0-1296 GCF_047462155.1 Synechococcus sp. OH2 | reverse complement strand
TGATAAGCTGCTACAACTCTTTGCCGTAGATCCAAAGAATGGGTTGGCATCTCTTTCTCTCCTTCCTATTGAATGCCTGTACCCTATTTTAAATTAACAGGCTGTAGCATTTATGCTCTTGCAGGGGAGCTCAAAGGGAGAAAGTGGCTGGAGAGAAACTTAATGCCAAGTTTGGAGAGGGTACCTGTTGGATAATGACCAGATTCCTCGGAAGGGGATGTGGGGTAGTTTACGCTTTGATCGGCACTTTCTTCTCTAGCCACTGGGCCACTTGATCAGCCAAATCAACCCCTTCTAACTGGCAGATCTCCCGCAGCATAGTTGGGCTGGTGACATTAATCTCTGTCAGCCGTTCCCCGATGACATCAATTCCAACAAAATAGAGTTTCTCCTGCCGCAGCACCGGCGCCAAAGCTGCGCAGAGGGCCCGTTCTTTTTCGGCAATCTCGGTTTTCTCCACCCGACCCCCAGCGGCCACATTGCCACGGAAATCCCCCTCCCCAGGGATCCGATTGACGGCGCCCAAAGGCTCGCCCTCCAGCAGCAAAATGCGCTTATCTCCCGCTGCTGCCTGCGGCAAATACTCTTGCACCATCACGGGCAGCCGACCGAATTGGGTGCTCAGCTCAATTAAGGAATTGAGGTTTGGATCGCCGGCGTTGATCCGCAGGATCCCTTCCCCACCCTTGCCGCCCAGGGGCTTGAGTACCGCCTGCCCCACCTGCTCGACGAATTGGCGTAGCAAGGCCTTGCTGCTGCTGACGCAGGTACGCGGGATCCACTCTTGGAATTGCAAAGCATAGAGCTTTTCGTTGGCGGAGCGGATCCCGGCAGGATGGTTGAGCACTAGGGTGCGGCGGGGGGAGAGATGATCCAGAAGGTAGGTGGCGTAGAGATAGGCCGCGTCCACCGGCGGATCCTTGCGCATCCATACTGCTTGCATCTGGCTCAAGGGCAACAAGCGCCGTTCTTTGACCTCGTACCAGGGATCCGCTCCTAGATCCAACACAATTTCCTCAACGGATCCCCAGGTTTCCCCTTGATCCCAGTAGAGGTCAGCCAATCCAAGGCAAAAAATGCGGTGGCCTCGTCTCTGCAGCGCCTCCATCAAGGCAACGCTGGTGTCGTGGTTCACCTGCAACTGAGACAACGGATCGACAATGAAAGCTACCTGCATGAATGGTTTGAGCAACGAAAAGCTGCCCTGAGTATGCAACAAATTGGAGCGGATTGCTCCCGGCTAGCAGGCCGGTTCGGCAGTAGTAGAAAGATGAACTACCCCACCGCGTAGGCGGG
>NZ_JANSIR010000067.1:62533-64385 GCF_047462155.1 Synechococcus sp. OH2 | reverse complement strand
TAAAGCGGATGGGGAACCCCCCCCCGCCTGCGCGGTGGGGTAGTTCATTGGTTGCCCGCCTTAGGGTAAAGTCGAGAGGCAAACCGCAGGAAGTGCAGGCCATGATCTCCCCTTCCCTGAAGGAGTTTCTCGCCCTCAGCCAACAGGGCAATTTCATCCCGGTGTACCAGGAATGGGTGGCGGACTTGGAAACGCCTGTCTCTGCCTGGTACCGGGTCTGTGCCGGGCGGCCCTACAACTTTTTGTTGGAATCGGTGGAGGGAGGGGAGCAGGTGGCCCGCTACAGCTTCCTCGGCTGCGATCCCCTGTGGGTGCTAGAGGTGCGCGGGGATCAGGCCTTGCAAATCCACCGCGACGGGCGTCGAGAACAGCACCACGGGGATCCCTTTGCCATTTTGGCCCGCTGCCTGCAGCCCTATGAGCCGGTGCACCTGCCGGAGTTGCCCAGCAGCATTGGCGGGCTGTTCGGCTACTGGGGCTATGAGCTGATTCGCTGGATTGAGCCCAAGGTACCCATCCATCCCCCGCAGCCAGGGGATCCGCCCGACGCCATCCTAATGCAGGTGGACAGCATCCTGATCTTCGACCAGGTGAAGCGCAAGATCTGGGTGGTGGCCTTTGCCGACACGCGCCAGCAGCCGGCGGAGCAGGCCTACGCCCAAGCTTGCCAGCGGGTGGAAACGCTGCTGCAACAGCTCAGCGCTCCCCTGTCGCTATCCCACTTCAGCCTCGACTGGAAGCCCCACCTGCCCGATGCCATTCCCCCCAGCACCCTCAGCCGCGCCGCCTACTGCCAGGCGGTGGAGCAGGCCAAAGCCTACATCCGCGCCGGCGAGATCTTTCAGGTGGTGCTCTCGCAGCGCTTGACCAGCCGCTTTGACGGGGATCCCTTTCGCCTCTACCGCTCCCTGCGGCTGATTAACCCCTCCCCCTACATGGCATTTTTGCAGTTTGGGGATCTGTGCCTGATTGGCTCCAGCCCAGAGGTGATGGTCAAGCTCAGCCGGGTGGGGGAAGAGCGCATCGCCACCGTGCGTCCCATCGCAGGCACCCGCCCCCGCGGCGCCACCCCTGCCGAAGACCGCCAGTTGGAGCAAGAGCTCTTGGCGGATCCCAAGGAGCGGGCGGAGCACGTCATGCTGGTGGACTTGGCCCGCAACGACCTGGGAAGGGTCTGCCGCCTGGGATCCGTGCAGGTGGACGACCTGATGCAGATTGAGCGCTACAGCCACGTGATGCACATCGTCAGCAACGTGGTAGGGCAGTTGGATCCCCGCCACAGCGCCTGGGATCTGCTACGGGCCACCTTTCCTGCCGGCACCGTTACCGGCGCCCCCAAAATTCGCGCCATGCAGATTATCCACGAGCTGGAAGGGTGCCGCCGCGGCCCCTACGCCGGTGCCTACGGCTACTATGACTTCTCCGGCCAACTGAACACCGCCATCACCATCCGCACCCTGCTGGTTCAACGGGGCCAGGTGAGCGTCCAAGCCGGGGCGGGCATCGTGGCCGACTCGGATCCAGAGCGGGAATATCAAGAATGTTTGAACAAGGCGCGGGGCATGCTGATGGCAGTGGCCAGTCTGCAAAAGGGGTAAAGGTTCATGTTAGCCGAGGTGCGCTTTAGCCATATAGGACAGCAGCCGGATCCGGAGACCGTAGAGCAGGCGTTTCACCTGTTTTCCACCGAGGGCTACCTGGTGCTGCCGGAGATCTTCCCCACGGCGCTCATCGACAAGCTGCACAGCAGCTTTCTGGCCACCTACAGTCGCTACTGCACCCACGAGAACCACACCGACGCCCTGTTGGTGGGCAATCGACGAGTGATGGTGACGGTGCGCCTGGAGGGGCC
>NZ_JANSIR010000067.1:57593-62335 GCF_047462155.1 Synechococcus sp. OH2 | reverse complement strand
GGTAGTTTCTCTGCCGGGATCCGCCGACCAACAGGTTCACCGGGATCTCTCCCACCTCTTCGGCGACGCAATTCTGGATGCCATCATCCCCTGCTATGCCCTCAATCTTCTCATTCCGCTGGTGGATGTCAACGAAGAGAACGGCATAACCCGTCTCTGGCCCGGCAGCCATGCCGTTTTCGAGGCCCACTACACCGAGCTGGCCCGGCAGATGCCCTTTGTCGATCCGCCGCTGGCCAAGGGATCCTGCCTGCTGTTCGATTACCGCTTGATCCACCTAGGCCGGGCCAATCGTTCTACCGCTCCCCGGCCCCTCCTTTACAACACCTACAGCCGACCTTGGTTCCGGGATCCCGTCAACTACACCCGGCAGCCCCCCTTGGTGATCCCGGCAGCCGAGAAAGAGCGGATCCCGGCCCAGCACCAATCCCTATTCGTGGCAGCGCAGATTGTCTAGAGGAAAGTTTTGAGGAACGGGGGAAGATGCCTCAGAATGGGGGTGGGTATCCCCGTTGTTGAAGTTTGATTGCGCACCCCACTATGAGCGAAAGCACCTCTCAAGAGCCATCTTTGGCGCCAGCGGCAGACGCAATGGCCCCTGCTGCGGATCCCAGCGCAGAAACCGCGCCGGCTCCTGAAACCGACCAAGGATCCGCCAGCCGGCGTGTCCGTCAACTTTTGGGCATGAAAGGGGCAGAGGTGGAGTCTCGCTCCGTTTGGCAAGTCCACCTGCAACTGATGAAGCCCGTCACCTGGATCCCGCTGGTGTGGGGCCTGATTCCGGGGGCGGCCTCTTCTGGCCATTTCACCTGGACTTGGGAGAACGTGGCCCTCATCCTGGTGGGCATGATCCTGGCCGGCCCCCTGATGACCGGCTACACCCAGACCCTGAACGAGTACTACGACCGCGACATCGACGCCATCAACGAGCCTTACCGCCCCATCCCTTCCGGGGCCATCTCCCTGCAGCGGGTGGTTATCCAGATCTGGGTGCTGCTGATCTTGGGGCTGGGGTTGGCCTATGCCCTGGACTGGTACACCGGCCACGACTTCCCGGTGATCACCTGCATTGCCCTGGCGGGAGCCCTAATTGCCTACATCTACTCGGCGCCACCCCTGAAGCTGAAGCGCAATGGCTGGCTGGGCAACTACGCCCTGGGCGCCAGCTACATTGCTTTGCCCTGGTGGACAGGCCACGCCCTGTTTGGCCAGCTCAACTGGACAGTCTGCATCCTAACTTTAGTCTACAGCTTGGCTGGCCTGGGGATTGCCGTGGTCAACGATTTCAAAAGCATCGAGGGAGATAGACAATTTGGACTCGCCTCTTTGCCGGTGATGTTTGGCGCTATGGGGGCGGCCTGGATCGCGGCGCTGATGATTGATCTATTTCAGTTCGGCATGGCCTCGTTTTTGCTGGGAGCCGGCCTAAAACTCTATGCGGCGATTTTGGTGCTGCTCATTATCCCCCAGATCACCTTCCAAGACATGTACCTGCTGCGGGATCCCCTCAACAACGACGTGAAATACCAGGCCAGCGCTCAGCCTTTTCTGGTGTTGGGGATGTTGGTGGTGGGTCTGGCGCTGGGGCGTTCCGGGCTGTGGTAGTCGAGCCGAAGGCCAAGTGCCCATCCTGGCAAGCGAGGTGACGGCTTCCGCCCTGGGTTATCCTCCCTACCGGGGCCAAGATCAAGTTAGGGATCCCTCCAAGGTAGCCGATGGATCCCAAAGAGTGGAATGGCCCTGGGCCAAAGGAGAGGTCCGATGAAACTGTTTTTTCCCCGCCCACTGGGGCTAAGCCTGGCTTTGCTCTTGGGGGCTGTCGCTCCTGTACAAGCTCAGCGGATCGTCATTGATGGCCGCGGGATCGTTGTCGAACCCAGCACCGGTGGCTCGGTTATCCTCAACCCCGGCCAGCCGCTCTTGGCTCCGTTCCCGACCGGGGGAGCTCCTTTTTCCATCGATGCCGAGGGCCAAGTGGTCTCTGCCCCTGGCTACCGCTGCAGCGCCGCCACTGCTGCCGACAACTCCCCCATCATCTGCCGCTCCCAGTTCAATTCCAACGACGTGGTGGTCTACGAGCGGGATGGCCGCTCCAACACCTTCTTCGTCAATACCGACAACACCGGGATCCGGCCCAGTGGCAGCGGCCTGCGGATTCTGCCCAACTCCGAGCCGGTGCAGCCCTCCGGCAGCGGCCTGCGCATCATCCTCAACTAACAGAGGGGAAGCGACCCCCTCCCGCCCGTCTTGCTTCTAGTTCCTGCAGGATCTGCCGGTGGCGCTGCCGGGTGATGGGGTAGAGCCACACCAGCAGGATGCCGCCGATTAAAACCACCGCCGGCAAGGGGCCAATGGCAAGGCGGATGGCCAACAGGGCCGATTCCGGCTGGGTAGGCGGCGGCCCCCCGGCCACCGAAGGGATAAAGCCAGACCACTCCAGAACTTGCCCTAGGAAAAACAGCCCCAGTCCTAGGCCTACCTTTTGCAGGAACACCATCAAGGCGTAGAAGATCCCTTCCCGCCGCTCCCCAGTTTGCAGCTCATCCAGGTCGATGACATCCGGCAACATCGACCAGGGGCCGAGATAGGCCGTGGCCGAAACCCCCACCCCCGCCAACAGCGCCAGGGCAATCATGAACCGCTCCTGGCCGGGCTGTAGGAAAAACAGGCCGGCTTGGGAGATCAGCCAAAACCCCGCCCCGAGCAGGTACATGGCGCGCTTGCCCAGGTGGGCGCTCAGTCGCGTCCAGGCAAACAGGGTCAGCACCGCAACGCTCTGAACCGCCAACACCACTAGCGAGATCCACACTTCCGGCAACTGCATCCAGAAAACGATGAAATAGGGGATGATCGTGGCCGTAAACTGAAACGCCAGCCAAGAACACAGGTAGATGCCGCTGACAAATAGATAGGGGCGGTTGCTGAAGGCCACCCGCAGTTGCTGCAGTAGGGGCAGCGGATCCCGCCAGGATTGATACCGTTCTCGCACCCCCCAAAAGCAGAGCAGCAGGGGCAGAGCCGAGATCCCCCCAAAACAAGCTCCCGCCAGCAGATGGCCGGCAGCCCGATCCGGCAGCAGGTTAACCAAAAGCGGAAAGCTGACTACTGCAACCATGCTGCCCCCCACCGAGAAGGCAAAGCGGAACTGGTTGAGCTGGGTGCGCTCGTCGTAGTCTTGGGTTAGCTCCGCTGTCAGAGAGGCATAGGGAATGTTGGCGGCAGAGTAGAAGGTGTTAAACAGCAGCGACACCGCCAGGTAATAGGCAAACAAAAGCCCAGTTCGACCGGGAAAAGGGATCCACCACTGCGCCGCAAAGGTCAGGGCAAAGGGAAGAGCCGAAAACAGCAACCAGGGGCGGCGACGACCCCAACGGCTGCGGGTGCGGTCGCTGAGGATGCCGATGAGGGGATCGTTGAGGGCATCCCAAAAGCGGGTGATGGCGTAGATGCTGCCGGCCAGGCCCGCCGCCAGGCCGACAGTATTGGTGAGAAAGGGCAGCAGGAAAAAGATGAGGATATTGGCCGTCATGCCCGTGCCCAGATCCCCCACCCCATAGGCCAGCTTGGTCCACCAGCTTAGTCGTCTGTCGGCCATGGCTTGCTCGGCAAAGGGGTGTTGACGGGGAAGGGGCGGAGGCCAATGGCCTTTGTGGCAGAAGGGCTAGACGCGCATCTGGCTCATGGCCTCTAGATCTAGCACCCTGGCCACCTCTTCTGGACTCATCAAGTTGCGCTCTAGGACAATCTGGCGGATGGGCTTCCCCGTTTCCAGGGAGATCTTGGCCACTTCTGCCGCCTGCAGGTAGCCAATGTAGGGGTTGAGGGCAGTCACCAAAGCCAGTGTCCCCTCTGCATAGCTGCGACAGCGATCCGCCTGGGCGGTGATGCCGCTGACGCAACGTTCAGTAAAGACCCGCAGGCTGTTGTTGAGGATCTGCAGGCTATGCAGGAGGTTATAGGCAATCAGGGGCATCATCACGTTGAGTTCAAACTGCCCTGCCTGGGCCGCAAGGACAATGGCAGTGTCGAGGCCGATGACCTGAAAGCAGACCATGTTCAGCATCTCAGCCATCACCGGGTTGTACTTGCCGGGCATGATGGAGGAGCCGGGCTGCACCGGCGGCAGTTGGATCTCTTTAAGGCCGGTCTTAGGGCCGGAATCCATCAGCCGCAGGTCATTGGCCAATTTGATGCCGTCTTGGGCCAGGTTGCGCAGGGATCCCGATAGGTGCACCAAGGGGGCCATGCTCTGCATCGCCGCCATGGGATGGGGAGCCGGCGTGAGGGGCAACTGGGTGTACTCTGCCAGCCGCTGCACCACCTTTTGCCGGTATAGGGGATGGGTGTTGAGGCCGGTGCCAACGGCGCTTCCCCCCAGCCCCAGGCTGCACAGGGCTTGGCTGGCCTCCTCAATCCAGCGGCGGTGCTGGGCAAAGATGGCTGCGTAGGCGCCGAAGCTGTCCCCTAGGCGCACCGGCACTGCATCCTGCAAATGGGTGCGGCCCGCCTTGAGGATGGCGCGAAACTCCTGCGCCTTTTGCTCCAGCGCCGCCACCAGGTTGTCCAGCGTGCCCAGGAGATCCCGCTGCACCCGCAGTAGGGCGGCCAGACGAATGGCGGTGGGGATGACATCGTTGGTGGACTGGCCATAGTTGACATGGTCGTTGGGGCTAACCCGCTCGTAGCGCCCCTTAGGCTCCCCCAGAATCTCCAGGGCGCGGTTGGCCAGCACCTCGTTGACG
>NZ_JANSIR010000067.1:35286-57502 GCF_047462155.1 Synechococcus sp. OH2 | reverse complement strand
TTCATGTGGTGGGAGGTGCCTGCCCCGGCCTGGTAGACATCCACCACAAACTGATCCCGCAGGGATCCCTGGAGAATCTCGTCTGCTGCTTGGACGATGGCCTTGGCCACCTCAGGGGGAATGCAGCCCAGCTCGCCGTTGACTTCAGCCGCCGCCTTTTTAATGAGTACACAGGCCTCCACGTACTCCGGTAGCGGCTTGAGGCCGCTGATGGGAAAATTCTCCAGGGCGCGGGCGGTTTGGATGCCGTAGTAGACCGACTGGGGCAATTGCCGCTCCCCCATCGAGTCTCGCTCGCTGCGCACTTGCAGTGGGTCTGTCTTTGGAACCATAGCACAGCTTTAGCTGGCAGGGCTCTCCTCAGCGGGTTTTTGGGAAGGCTCCTGCAGGGTTAGGGATCCCTTTTCCTGGAGGGCGGCCAGCTGTTGGCTGAGGCGCTCGTTGTTTTCCGCCAAGACGAGCACCATGGCCGCGCAGGCCAGATGGACTCCGGCCCGGAATTCGGCCGAGGTTTTGTACTGGGCCAGCGCCTCGCTGTCTCCTTCCCGCGGGCTTAGGATCAGTTGCACCGACTTTTGGGCCAACTCTTTCAGTTCCCGTTCCGTTAAACCGAGCTGCACTGCTTCTGCCCTCCCTTCTAACCGGAAAACAAGCCCCACCCTGCCCTCTCGCCAGCAGGATTGCCACTTTGGTTATCCTACCGCGGTTGCTGCCCCAATCCGGCATCCTTACTTCCAGGGGATCGGCTCAGAACCCCTAGAAGAAAACAAAAAATGCCAGCTAGTATAAGTGCAGCATGCTTTGCCCTTCTGGCCGATGGCCCACTTGGGGGTGCAAGTCCATCGGCCGGCAACGGCGCAAAATAGCCTGCTATTCTCTGAGTACTACCCATCTTGGTTGTTGTTCACAGAGAGGAAAACTTGTCCGTAGAACGTCCACTTGACCGCTTTCCCCACAAGCAGCGCGCAGAGCTGCCGGCGATTAACGAGCGCATCCGCTTCCCCAAAATTCGCCTCATCGATACCGATGGCACCCAGTTGGGGATCATGAGCCCGCGCGAAGCCCTGCGCTTGGCCGAAGAAAAAGATCTGGACTTGGTCTTGGTGAGCGACAAAGCGGATCCCCCGGTCTGCCGCATCATGGACTACGGCAAGTTCAAGTTTGAGAAGGAGAAAAAAGAACGGGAGGCCCGCAAAAAACAACACACCGCCGAGATCAAGGAAGTGAAGTTTCGCTACAACATCGGCGAGCACGACTACCACGTGCGCCTGCGCAGCGCCCAGCAGTTTTTGGGGGATGGAGACAAGGTGAAGGCCACGGTGATGTTCCGCGGCCGCGAGGCGCAGCACGCCGAGTTGGGAGAAGAATTGTTGCACCGCCTGTTCAAAGACCTAGAAGACGTGGCGGAAATGCAGCAGCCCCCCCAGAAGGAAGGGCGAAACATCATCATGATCCTCTCCCCGAAAAAATCGACCTGAGGATGAATCCCACCGATGCCGCTAGCAGTTGGGGATCCCGCGCCGGAGTTCACCTTGCCCGATGCCGAGGGCAACTTGATCAGCCTGGGCCAGTTGCGGGGCCGGCGGGTGGTGCTCTATTTCTACCCGCGGGACAACACCCCCGGCTGCACCCGAGAGGCCTGTGGCTTTCGGGAGGCCTACGCCGACTATCAGGCCCACGGGATCCAGATCTTGGGGGTGAGCCCCGACGATGCCCGCTCCCACCAAAAGTTTGCCCAGAAGCTGCAACTGCCCTTTCCGCTGTTGGTGGATGAGGGAGGCAAGGTGGCCAGTGCCTATGGGGTCTATGGCCCGAAAAAGTTCATGGGCAAAGTGTACAACGGCATTCACCGCACCACCTTTGTCATCGATCCGGAAGGGAAGATCGAGGCCATTATCACCAAGGTCAAGGTGGAGACCCACGCGGCGGAGCTGCTCCAGCAGTTAACTGGCTCCTAGTCTCTCTGTTGGGGGGTGCAGGGGGAGGGGGAGCCCTGTCGGCAAAGGTGCCGAGATTAGGACAAGAAGAGAGCGGGCAGGGGATATAACGATACAAAGTGCCGGTATGGATTCCCCTGGGGCCGTGTCCCGACGCACCCGTACCACCAAGTCCATTCACGAGAGCTACCAAATTTTGGGTCTGGCTGGCCAAGGGCAGTATGGGCGTGTGTTTTGCGCCTGGCCCCGCCAAGGGGGGGATCTGGTGGCTCTCAAGGAGCTGCCGGCGGAGCGCTTTCCCACCCCCAACCTGCTGCGGGAGCTGCGCTACCTGCTGACGTTGAACCACCCCAATATCACCCGCTGCTACGCCCTCGAACATGCCCGTGAGGGGCGCTATTTGGTGTTGGAGTACTGCGAGGGAGGCACCCTGCGGGAGCTGATCGACCAGGTGGAGCAGGGGCTGTGGCTACCGGTCAAGCAGGTTTTGGGCTTTGTGGATCAGATCTTGGCCGGCTTGGATCATGCCCATCGACAGGGGGTAATTCACTGCGATGTGAAGCCCGAAAATATCCTGCTTAAACCCACGCCGCAGGGTTGGCAACTGAAGCTGACGGACTTTGGCATCGCCCGCCACCCCCAGCCTGCTCCTGGCGAGATCACGGCTACCGGATCCCCGGCCTACATGGCCCCGGAGCGGTTCTACGGCCAGTTTAGCCCCGCTTCCGACCTCTACGCGGTGGGGATCATCCTCCTAGAGCTGTTGACGGGCCAGCGGCCCTTTTCCGGCTCCCCTAGCCAGTTGATGCACGCCCATCTCAACCAGCGGTTTGTCTGTCCAGAGGGGATCCCGGCCCCGCTGCAGGAGCTGCTGGAGATCACGTTGCGCAAGTTGCCCCTGCGGCGGTTTCGCACGGCGGCGCAGATGCGCTCGGCTCTGGCGGTGTTGGCCCAGGAGTGGCAGGAGCCAGCCAGTTGCTGGGTTGGCCCTCGCCTGCCCCGGTGGTCTCCCCCCGGTTTGCAGATCTGGGATCTGCCGGATCCAGGTTTTGTTAGCGGTGGCGGGATCGAGTCCCTGCCTGAGCAAAAGTTCTACATCTGCGAGGATCCCGGCGGCTGCCGCTCTCCGCTGCTGTTGCGGGTGACCTCCCAAAAGCTGGAGTGGCTAGAGCTGCAGGCCCTTGCCTCAGGAGCGCTGCCTCTAGCCCGTTTCTCCTTGGCCGAGCCGTTGCAGCAAGTGCTGCCCTTGCCGAGCTTCCCGGAGGCTTTGGCTTTTTCCAAAAGCAGCCTTTTGCACCTAAGTCCCGCACGCATCCGTACCTTGCTGAGTTTTGCGGAGGATTGGCGGGCCACCTGGCTAGAGGAGCGGCAGGAGCTAATCTGGGCCACCGCCCAAGAGCTGGGGGCTGTGCAGTGGCAGCCAAAAGGGCCAACCGCCACTCAGCTCTTCCCTGAGTTCCACTGCTATTTCCGCTGGCCTGGGCAGAGGTTGCAGCCGGATGGCCAGGGATCCCTGCCCCGCTTGCTGGCCCTCTCGGATTATCTGGTTTTGCTGACCGGTGCGGGGCGGCAGTGGGTGCAGATGAGCCTTTTGCCCTATCCCACCGGTTTGCCTTTGCAGCCGGGATCCCAGCCGCTGCGCTATCACCTACCCCTGGATCCCAAAGGGAGGGTGCTCAGCTTGGGGGAACGGCTGATTTTTGCCCCCAGGGATGGAGAGGGGCAGGGATGCTGCCCCCACCTTTGCTCGGTGCAGGTCAACCCTCTGCGGCTGCGCCGCTGGTTTTTGAAGGGGTGGCCCCTGCAGATGGCCAAGGCCCCTTGGGGCGTGCTGCTTCTGTGTCGCGAGGGAGAGGAGTTCTCTTCCCTTTGGTTGTATAGCAAGGGGGGGGATCCCTTGGCCCAGGTGGCCGTGCCGCCCGGATCCGAGGTGTTGCAAGTGGGGCAAAGGGGACTGGTCTGGCTGCAAGTGCCCAAGACCGGGAAGCCACAGCAATTTCAGCTTTGGCAGTTGGATCTTAACCAGTTGCCGGCCAATGGCCATGCTGCTGAGGTGGTTTCTTTGGGCTAGCGACGGGTCAGTTGCCAGGGATCCTTGCCACTACCTTCGGCTCTGCTTCCTTGGGGAGCGGGAAAAATAGGGGCTGAGAGGGCAGACTGTTTCGCTGCCAACTCTTTGCCCTGAAATGGCTGTAACTGAGCTTGGGCTGTTTGGCTAGCTACTGGAGTGGGCTTGGCGAGCCAATTGCTTGAGAAAGGTCAGAGGATGACGGTTGTGAAGCTGCTGCTTGAGCCGCTCTTGCAGGAGCTCCTCCTGCCAGGGATCCCCCGATTGCAGCCACTCCAAGTAGCTGAGCCCTGCCACCCGCGTCAGATAGGCCCCGCTGGCCGCCTGCAGGGGGATCCCCACAAACATCCAGGGGCTGGCTTTGAGGACAGAGCCTAGGGAGTGGGTAGCCAGCTCTAGTCCCCCGAGCTGCACAATCATTTGCGCCAGGCTGCGGGCAATTTGCTGGGCCTGCTGCAGAGTGATGCGGCGATCGAACACCTGATGCAGCTCCCCGATCATACGCGCCTGGATGGCTACCCCGGCCAGCACATCCAAGGCCGGGAGGGGGGTCACGGCCAAGGCAGCGGCCGTCGCCCACTGCATCCGTTCCACGATCCGGCGACCCTGTTGGTGGCGCTCTTCCCGCAAAGCCTGTTGGACGGCCTCGCCCAGCGTTTGGGTCTGCAACAGGGCGTTGGCCAGGCGCAGATGGGATCCCTTTTGCTGTAGCAGGCGGGCCATCTGCTGGATGAGGGCGGCAGTATCGGGGGGCTGTGGCTCCCAGGTCTCTTTCCGGGATCCGTCTGGAAAGCAGTAGCGGACTTTCAAGGGCTCTGGGTCGGCAGCAATGGCCACCACCTGCTCAGGGGGGATGACGCCGGCGGTGCGCTGGCGCAGGTGGGCCAAGATGATCTCCACCTCTTCCGGCAGCATTTGATCCGTCTTGTTGAGGGCCAGGATGGTGGATTTCCCCAGCCGGGCCAGCTCTAGCAGCTCGGCATATTCCGAGGCCAGCAGATCCCCGGCCACCACCAAGATCAGCAGATCGGCCTTCTGGGCCAGGGCGCGCGCTTCTGCCTCGCCGGCGCCGCCGATGGTCAGCAGGCCAGGGGTATCGGTGAGGGAGATGGGGCCGCTCCAGCCCTCCAGCCGATAGGTGTGAACGGATCCCTGCTGGGTAGTGCCCAGGGTGGGAGCGGTTTCCCCCACAGGCTGCCCCATCAAGGCGTTGATCAGAGAAGTTTTGCCAGCAGAGGCAGTGCCGAACACCACCAGGTGCAATTCCTCCTGGGCCAGCCGCCGGTCGATTTCCTGCATCTTGGCCTGTAAGGCGCGACGGCTGATCTCGTTTTGCAGCTTCTGGATGAGGCGATCGACATCCTGCAGATCCGCCTGCACCTGATCCCGGGTCAACTTAACCCGCCGTTTGCCTGGGGTGGGATCCCTCTGCTGTTGGCGAGCCTGTTGCCACCAGCGCTGCACCGCCAGCCCTGCCGCCACCGTTCCTCCCAGGATGCCGGCCACCAGCAGATCTGCCAGCGGCACCGAATAGGGAGCAACAAAGCTGTAGATGCCACTAACCCATTGCAGGTATTGGCTGAGAGCCGCCAAGCCCAGCCCCGTCAATAACCACAGCCACGTGGAGCGCGACAACACCATGCCAACCCACAGCTTGCCCAAATGCCCGATCCGGAACGGAGCCTGATCTCTAGAGAAGCTCTGAAGATCTATCCAGAGGTCTACAAAGGCAAGAGAAGCGATCGCAAATTCAGGACGGCTGAACCCTCTCCGCTGGCAACCCCGGCGCAAGCTGGATCCGCAGCCTCTTCTTTAGCATAGGGCTTAGTGTAGCTGAGCATACAATTTTTTCGGGTGAGCCAGCGCAGGGACGGCTGACCCCAGCTAGGGAATCAACGAGAGAGGCAGGCACTGAAGAGCGTCCTCAGCCCAAGCGGCCAGGGATCCCCGCCAAAACCGCCGGCGGCTCCAGCGGCGCCGGCAGAAACTCACCCCCCCGGTAGTCCAGTAGCTGCACCAGGAGCAAGTAGCCCACCCCCAGGGCAATGGCCAAAGCTCCCGTAACAATAGCCACCCACTTAGGCCGTTCCACGCTGCGCCTCCCCAATCACTGCCGGACTTGATCTTAATGATGCCTGAAGCCTTAGCGAGGTGGGATCAAGACGGTGTCGATGACGTGGATGATGCCGTTGGCAGCTTGAATATCCGCGGTGATCACGTTGGCGTTGTTGATGCGAATCCGTCCGCCCTCAAGAAGGGTGACAGTGACAGGGGATCCCTGCAAAGTCGTGACCTGCTGGCCGGACCTGAGGGCGCTGGAGGGGGCCAAGCCGGGAACCACGTGGTAGGTGAGAATGCGCACCAGCTCTGCCCGGTTCTCAGGCCGCAGCAAGGCTTCCACCGTGCCAGGGGGCAAAGCGGCAAAGGCAGCATTGGTGGGAGCAAAGACCGTGAAGGGGCCTTCTTGCTGTAAAGTCCCCACCAAGCCCGCTGCCTGCAGGGCCGTCACCAAGGTACTGAAGTTAGGGTTAGCAGCGGCAACGGCGACGATATTCGGCAGTGGCGTAGGGCTGGGAGAGAGAGTCGGAGTGGGCGTCGGCAGGGCAATGGCTGTATCGTTGCTGGAACTGCCACAACCGACCAAGGCCAAGCAGGCAGCCGCCGTCAGTCCAAGGGTGAGGGCTTTGCGGTTCATAACAAAAGTTAATAACTCAAAACGTTCGTCCCGATCCTAGGGTCAAAAACCGTTCCCGCACGGGTGGCCCCAGAGCAGAGCAGGGATCACCTTTGCGTAGAAGTGGCTACGGTAAAGTTCGGTATTCTGGGTGTGATTGCTGGAGGGGAGAAAGGGGATGAACGGGATCCCATCTTGGCGGCGGCAACTGCGGCGTTGGCTGCCCTGGGCTGCCCTGCTGCTGCTCCTGGTGGCAATTGGCTACTGGGTAGGCCCCCGACCCCGACCTTATCCCCAAGAGCCAGAGCTGCCCACCCTGGCCCCTCTGCCGCAGCACCCCCGCATCCGGGTGGCCTTCAACCAAAGCCGCGAGAGCACCTATCGGGATCCCTATCGCCAGGTCTATCGCTACGGCTACAACCTAGAGGAGTTGATTATCTCTCAGATTCGCTCTGCCCGGCAGTCGGTGGATGTGGCGGTGCAGGAGCTGAACCTGCCTCTCATTGCCCAAGCCCTGGCCGAGCGGCGGCAGGCCGGGATCCCGGTGCGGGTGATTACCGAAAACACCTATGTGCGGGCCTGGCACCAGCTCACCCCTGCCGAAGTGGGGGCGCTGGACAAGCGCAGCCGTCAAAAGTTCGAAGAGTACCGCCACCTGGTGGATGTGAACCGGGACGGACAGTTCTCCCCTGAGGAGATCGCCAGCCGGGATGTCTATGCCCTGCTCGATGGGGGGCAAGTGCCCTGGCTGGATGACACCGCCAACGGCTCCAAGGGCAGCGGCCTGATGCACCACAAGTTTGTGATTATCGACGGGCAGCGGGTGCTGACCGGGTCGGCCAATTTTACCCTCTCCGATATTCACGGGGATTTCGATGCCCCCGGCAGTGTGGGCAACGCCAATCACCTACTGCTGCTCGATAGCCCCGAGCTGGCCCGCATCTACACCGAGGAATTCAACCTCATGTGGGGGGATGGGCCAGGGGGATCGCCCGACAGCCGCTTTGGCGTGCAAAAGCTCAGGCGCCCCCTGGAGACGGTTTACCTTGACGATGCCATCGTGGGGGTGCATTTTTCCCCTGCCAGCCGCTCCCTGCCCTATGAGGCCACCTCCAACGGCCTCATCGCGGCCACCCTGGCCCAAGCGCGGCAGCAGGTGGATCTGGCTCTGTTTGTCTTTACCGACTCAGGCATTGCCAACCAGCTCAGGCAACTGCGCCAGGAGCGTAACGTAGAAATTCGCGGCCTGTTTGACCCTGGCTTTGCCTTTCGTGACTACAGCCGCACCCTGGAGATGTGGGGGCTGCTGCTCCCCGACGAAAACTGCCGGGTGGACGCGGCCCGCCTGCCCTGGACAGTGCCCGCCTCCTCTGTGGGCGTGCCCAACCTCGCTCCGGGAGACAAACTGCACCACAAGTTCGCCATCGTTGACCCCGGCACCCCCCAGGCCACGGTGATCACCGGATCCCACAATTGGTCGGTGGCGGCCAACCACCTCAACGACGAAAACCTCTTGATCATCCGCAACCAGCGGGTAGCGGATCACTTTGTGCGCGAGTTCGAGCGGCTCCTTGCCGAGGCCCGCTTTGGCCCCAGCCGCCGCCTGCAGCAACAGGCGGAAGAGAGAGCCCGCCTCTGCCCCAGCCCTGTCCCCGTTGCCCTCTCCCCATCTGAAGCAGAGCCGGAGCTGCTGGAAGTCGAGGCGATCTCCGTTCCTAACAGGGGATCCCCTTCCCAGCCGGCTACCCCGCAATCTTCTCGCGTGAACTTAAACACCGCCACCGCAGCGGAGCTGGAGCAGTTGCCCGGCATTGGCCCAGGCCTGGCGCAGCGCATCATCGAGGCCCGCCCCTTCTCCTCCTTGGAAGATCTGCAGCGGGTCAAGGGCATCGGCCCGGCCCGGATTGAGCAACTGCGGGATCGGGTCACCTGGTAGGGATCCCGCCTAGCTTTCCTGAGCCAGCTCCAGAAAAGCTCCCATACGACGAAACTTTTGGTAGCGCTCCTCCCGCAACTCCCGCCCGCTCAGGGCAGAAAGTTCCTTGAGATGTCGTAGGAGCGCCTCCTTTAGGGTCTGGGCAGCTTCCAGAGGAGCGCGGTGGGCGCCGCCAACCGGCTCTGGCAAGATCTCGTCGATCACCTCCAGTTGCAGCAGATCCTGGGCGGTAATGCGCAGGGCGGCGGCGGCTTGGGGCGCTTTCTTGGCATCTTTCCAAAGGATGGCCGCACAGCCTTCCGGCGAGATCACCGAATAAACGGCGTGCTCAAACATCAAGATGCGATCTCCAACGCCAATGGCCAAAGCCCCTCCGGATCCCCCTTCGCCGATGACAGTGCAGATGATGGGGATCTCCAGCCGAAACAGGGTCTGCAGGTTGGTGGCGATGGCCTCCCCTTGGCCCTCCGCCTCTGCCTTGACTCCCGGATAGGCCCCCGGCGTATCGATAAAGGTCAAGAGCGGCAGGCCAAAGCGGTGGGCGTGTTCCATCAGCCGCAGCGCCTTGCGGTAGCCGGCGGGGTTGGGCATGCCGAAGTTGCGGTGGATGTTGTCCTTGGTGTCGCGGCCTTTTTGGTGGCCCAGGATCATCACCGGCTGATCCCCCAGCTTGGCCAGGCCGCCGACGATGGCCGGATCGTCTTGGCCGTGGCGATCCCCGTGCAGCTCAAACCAGTCGTCGCAGATGGTCTGGACATAGTCCAAGGTGGTGGGGCGGCGGGGATGGCGGGCCACCTGCAGCCGCTCGACAGGCGTGAGCTGGCTGAAAATCTCGCGGCGCAGCTCTTCGGCTTTGGCCTCCAGTTGGCGAATCTGCTCGGAGGCGTCGATGTCGTTTTCTTCGGCCAAGGCCCGGATTTCCTGAATGCGCTGTTCGAGGGCGGCAACGGGCTGCTCAAACTCCAGCAGCAGTCGGTCGGTAGCTTTGGTCATGAGCAGTTGAAGTAACCTTGAGTTAAAGTGTGAGGCTGATGCGGGTCACAGCTTTTGAGGTGGTAGGCTGCTGAAGGCCAGGAGCCACTCGCATGGCGGCGCGTAGCGCTATCTTCTCACATCCGGATTTTCTAAGCTAGAGAAGGCCCTCTTCTGGCTCCGCTCAAACCTGTGTTTTCCTCCTCCCACTCCTCTGCGCCTCTTCCCCCCTGGCTGCGCTGGGCGGTGGTGGGATCTGTCGTCCTGGCCATCGCAGGGGGCGCCTTTTGGCACTACGCCCAGCCGGAGCGGCAAATCCAAGCCCACACCCAGAGGTTGCTGCAAGCTGTAGAACGGCGAGATTGGGCCAAAGTAGAAAACTTAGTGGCCGACACTTATCGCGATGGCTGGGGCTTGGACAAAGAGCAGGCACTGGCCTACAGCCGCGAGATCTTCGGCCAGTTTTTGCGCCTGCGCATCCGGCCTCAAGAGCTACAGGTGCAGCTCGGCGCTGGGGATCAAGGCCAAGCCACCCTCTGGTTTATTATTGAGGGATCCGGCGGCCCTCTGGCCAACCTGACGCGGGATCAGGTAAACGCGCTGGAACAGCCCTTCCGCCTGGACTGGCAGCGGCGGGATCCCTACCGTTGGGAGCTAACCCGTCTGGAGAACCCTGCCCTGGAATTGCCCCTTCTCCCTGGTCAAGGACAAGCGGGCCACAAATGAAGGGAGGTCAAGCTGCCCGAAATTTAGAACTTTCCTGCCTGCCAAAGCTGCTCCAAATGGGTCTGGCAGCGCCGCAGGATTTGGCGGCTTTCTTCGAAGGTAATTTGCTCCAAGGCTTCGGGGTAGGAGCACCAGCGGTAGGCGGCTACCTCCTCCGGCTGTACCTGCAGCTCAGGGGGAGGAAACTGGGGCGGCAGCAGGGCCACGTAGTAGGTAACGGTCTTGGCCACCGCGTTCCCCTCTGGATCTGTGAAGGTGTAGGCCTCCTGCAGCGTCAGGGGGTCGGGCTGGCCGGGCAGGGTCAGAAGCTGGTAGTCGGTCAGGCCGGTTTCCTCGCGCAACTCCCGCCGGGCTGCGGCCAGGTCGCTTTCGCCCTCATCTTTGTGCCCTTTGGGGAAGGCCCAATGCCCTTTCTGGTGCTGGATGAGCAGGTAGAGGTGGGATCCCTGGGCGGGCGGGAGGGGCAGCACCGGGATCACGCCGTAGGCAGCATCGGTCAGCATGAGAGCTAGTCTCCAAAGAGTTTGATGGCAGGTGGCCTGGGATCAAAAACCCCGTTGGGATCCACCCGCGGGCGCTCCACCCCTTGCAGGGGCGAGAGAGGGCGACCGGTGTTGAACTGAAAGAGATAGATGGGCAACTGGCTGTCGCCTAATGGCAAGAAGGCCAAGGTATCGATCTGGGTGAGGGCATTGCGGCTGGCCGGTCGGGTGAGGTTAAAGGCAGCGATGCGGTCTTCCAAGGGGGTCTCTGCGGCAGTGCGTCTGCCCAGGCCAATGCTAAATTGCTGGTTCCCCCGCTCGTCCACTCCTAAGGGCCGCACCTCTCCCAGCTCGACTGAGGGACTGCTCTCCGGCAGACCGGCCACCACCGGCGGCGCATCCAGCGGCGGCTGTGAGGGCAAAAAGCGCAACTGCACCCCCTCTGGCAGAAGGCGATAGTCCTGGTAGTCGTGCCGGATGGCAAGGGATCCCCTGAACACGCGGCGGGTCAGGCCCTCCAGCGTCCAAAACCCATAGCCCACATTGATGCGGCTGCTCTCCGGCAGCCAGTAACGGGCGCCTCCCTGGGGAGCAGGCACTGCCGTAAACCCCATGAGGACATAGGCCTGCCCCCACACCCCTGACAAAAACAAGAGCACCTGCCGCGGCAGCCCTGACTCTGGCTCCAGCCACAGCTCCCGCAACTGGCCCTCCTGCAAGGGCTCTAGGCGCAAGTGCTGGACAGGGGATCCCGCCAGATCTGCTCGTTCTGAGGAGACGACGCGG
The DNA here is from genome assembly GCF_047462155.1 of Synechococcus sp. OH2. Classification (NCBI taxonomy): domain Bacteria; kingdom Bacillati; phylum Cyanobacteriota; class Cyanophyceae; order Synechococcales; family Synechococcaceae; genus Synechococcus; species Synechococcus sp. OH2. The sequence continues at coordinate 45,921 of NZ_JANSIR010000067.1, read as the reverse complement.
TAGCGGCTGGGATCAGCCTCTAGCTCAAAACTCACCGAGGGCAGGAGCGCTTCGGGCCGGCTCACGTACACTGAATACAGCTTGAGCAGGTCCGATTGGTTCACCACCTCCAGTTGCCGCGAATCCAACAGGCGAATGCGATCCCCTTCAGCTACCCACGCCTGCCAACTGCCGTCACGGCGGCGGAGCACATCCAGGGTGGCTGTGAAAGTTTGGGATCCCTCCACCCGCACCTGCTGGCGGTACTGCAAGTTGGGCAGAGGCGGCAATTGCTTCAGGGCAGCGTTGTAGCGCCCTAGCCAAACTTGGGGTTCCAGCTCGGCGCTTGGGGAAGAAGCGGGATCCGACTGGGCCAAGGCCGGATCTGCCGCCTGTAGGGCAACCAGCCCCGTTAGCAGGAACACCACTCCGCTGAGATAGCCCCCGCGGGATCCCTGCCGTCGCCACCCTCTCAGTTTGGACTGTCTGGGCGACATTAGCTTACCTCGGCTTGCCCTGCTAAATTGAGAGGCTCCCCAGCAGGGATCCCTCCTGCCCGGACGCCTACTCGATGGAAATAGACTGGGAGCCTTGGGTGGGGGCGGGTGAATCCTCCACCCTCAAGCCCTGGGACTCCAGCCAACTGCGCAGCGGATCTTGCTTGATATCCAAGCCCAGCAGGCCGCTCAGGAAACCCCCGCAGAAGACAACGGGGTTGCTCAAGAAGGTCTTCCAGACCTCGTTGTTGGTGAACATAGCCAACATGCCAAACCCTTCCCTATCCTAGCAGGGCCAAGCTAGACGGCAATTAACTTCTGGCGATCTATGCTTTGCAGGACATTGAAGATGTTGCTGCCAAGGCGCTGGAACTCCTTGCCGCTTTTGTCAGCAAAATGGAGTACCCAGGGAAGCCTGCAGGCTTGGAATCCACTGGCAGGATGAAGTTGAGAAAGGTGATAAGTCTGTAGAGCCAAGACCTCCAAAGGCGTACTGCCATATTCGTGGACAACTCGCAGGGGCCTTGCGCTGCCAATAGAGCCTGCGCCTCTCCTGCCGCTTGTTACCAGAGTAAATGACTTTCGCGAGTAGTCGAAAACAACGGTGCCTATTTCGGCGTCTTTGTACTTACCTTTTCCTTCTTCTATCCCCATTCTTCCTGTACCGCTTTTGCGTATGCCAACAATATCCACAGCAATCTTTTCTTTTTCTAGCTCCTCAATTGTTCTACTAAATTCGCCTCCTTGAACTAAACCATCCCTCATCAAGAGAACCTTGCTGGGATAGCGATCAAGCTTGTCATGAAACTTATTGACAAGTTTGGACACAGTTTGATAGATTGCGTCCCCGGAGAAGGTTTCTCCTCTCTGCACAGCAGGCAGCTCCCAACCTAAGCTCTGCCCATCGGCCAGCACAGCAAAAGCAGAGGCTCCGTAGTATAGCTGCCGATTAGTGCCCACATCAAAGCCAATGATTAGCTCAGGGCGTTCAGGATGGTCGAGGGGTTCCAGGAGTACCGGCTGCCATGCTGCCTTACACAGAAGCCCTAGGACGACGTTTAGGGCTTTGTAGGGATCAGCGCCAGGGATCATAAACTGAGTCGCTATCCCTGCTTCAAGGGCCTCCATGCGGATCTTTTGCTTGCGCTCATTGGGCGACCAGGGCATGACAACCAAAACGGTTTTGATCCCTTGCTCAGCCCAGTGTTGCCAGAATCTTTTTCGGGCAAGATCGCCTTCAGGCAAGTCTTGCTGAGTGGCACAGAAGTCCAGTTCAACTTCTACTCCGCTTTTTTGGGCTACCTCAAGCAAGCACTTGCGCACTTCGCTGGGATACTCTTGCCTGTCGTCGGAGAGGTTTAGGCATCCAAACTTAGTCTCGCCTACTTTTGCACATCCCTGATACCTAACCCGAGCAGGATTTTGAACTTGCTTGCGACCCGATCCCAATAGCTTTGGCTTGGGCAGGATGTAGCCCTTGGCCTTGAGGGGCTCAACTTCCAGCTTGGGAGGGTTGTAGACATTCTCTATAAGAGTCTTTGCAGTCTTTTCAGACTCTTGCAATCGTTTCTCTAGGCTTTTTCTAACATGCTTGATAACACGGTCGATAACTTTGCTGCTAGAACCTTTGTTACCTTCTAGACTGGCCAGCATTTCCAAGGTTAAAACAGGCGATAGCCTTCGAGACAGATGGGGCAAACGCTTTTGCTTTGAAGCTACTTCGACTACCCAAGAGCTTTGCACTTCCTCTCTAGGTGCATTGTACTTCTGTAAATGGTACTCTGCCAGACTCATGTTCAGTTCTGGCAACTGAATCTCTCGCGGCAACTGATTGGAAAGAATACCCAGATACTCCCAGATCTCGCGTTTACCGTATGTATTCCGAACCCACTTGATTGGGATATCTGGATAGTTTTCCAGCCATTCATGCAAAGTCCACGGCGTGTAGAGGCGGTGATGAATATCGACTTCTAAGTAAAGCTTTCCATCTGGTTCGACAGCAACATCTATCGCTCTCCCTCTGTGGATTTCCCAGCCATCTCCGGAAAGTTCTACCCCTTCCTGAGCAGTGATCCACCAGAGTAGGCCTCCTCCTATCAATTCAACTGCAGTTTTGGTGTACAGAGATCTAAGGCGCGACTCTATCCTCTTGCGCTCAAAGCTTTCGAGGGCGCTTCTTTCTTGGGGATTGGCACAGGTTAGAACCCTAAGCCCACACTCTTCTAACTCCCATTCTGGTGTTTTGAGCTGGCTGGGCGAGACTCTTTCCCGTGTGATAATGCGACTCCCCAAACGAACGGCTATTACACCCAGCCGATTGCAAACCTTAGCAATAGCTTTCTGCTCTTCTCCTGGCTCCGGAAGTGGGTTTGGCCTACAGGTGTACTCATAAAAGGTGAGGTCTTCCTGAGCTAGCTCCTTAACAAAGAAGCGATTGAGTATAACTTCAACTGACTGGTTCTGGTGAAGCAGGCTCATTGGTGGATTCTTCGTCATCTTTCCAGGACAAGCCCTAGCCCCTTGTTAAGATCCCCAGCTCAAGGACGAAACAGCTCCGGTGGGGCCAGGTCATAGCTAAACGCCTCGGCTTCAAAGTGGCCGCTCATGCCCACCACTTGCCATTCAGCGCTGCGATTTCCTTGGCGGAAGCGCAACCGCTGCGCCCGCAGGGGCACCACCTGAATGACCTCGGCTGGAAACGCCTGGTACTCCCCCAGGTACTGCCGGGGATCCGGCGGCAGGTCGGCACTGCTTTCGATTTGAATCCAAAACACCCGCCCCGCCTGGTTGCCGTAGGCCCGGGTCTGCTCTTGGCCTTGGTAGTGCTCCACGCCCCGTAGCCGCTGCCGCCCTACCTGCACAGACTTAGCCCACTCCGGCAAGGGATCCCCCAAACTAATGGACCAAGCCGGCCCGCCCAATCCCAGCCAACCCAACAGCAGCAGAACCCAAAGCCAGAGCCAGCAGCGTGGCCTTCTACGTGCAGGGACCCCCTCCTGGGCAAACATTGGTTTCCTCCACAATTCAACTCAAGGCCTTGATCTCAACGTAGGCGAAAGCCAATCCGCCCCCTTGCAATATCAAAGGCAACGTCGGCGTTGAAAAACAGGGGCATGCCCAACAGTTGCACTCTCTGGCTGCCGTTCACAAAGATCCGATCCCGGCTGGGCGTTACCGGAAAGCCCACCCGAATGCGGTAGTCAAATGCGCCCTCCAGGACGGCGCGCCATTCCGACCCGGGGGGCAGGGTTGCGGTGGGAAAGGGAGGGGATCCCAACAGGCGAACGTTGAGGAAGATGTCGGAGGCGCCGCTGTCAAATAGGGTGGGACTGAGGACATTTTGAATAGAGGTATTGCTGATGCTGTAGGCCACCTGCAGGGCTTCATCCCGCCAGATGGGCGTGCCATTGGGAAAGCTTCCCACCTGAGGCAGTTGCCGGAAGTTGAAACCAGCGGTGTTGGCCTCCGTCAGGCCGAGGGTGAAAAGGCCTTGCACAGAGTCGAACCCACCTGTTTGGAGGATGTACCCAGAACCCAAATTGCCCGGCAGGCGAGGAAGGGGGCTAAACAAGTTGGCATCGGGGCTGCGCTCGTCTAGGGAGGTGCCAAGGATCCCAGTAAAGGGCCGCCCTGGTCCAAATAGGTTGTCGGAGCAGGTGGCCACCAGACCCTCCACACAGGTAATTTGGTCAATCAACTGAATCGTTACCGGCTCTTGACTTTGGATCCCGCCCAAGCCAAAGGGAGCGCGGGCCAGGACTCCGATAAATTGTGTGCCATCGGCAAAGGTTACTGTGGAAGGGATCCCTGTCCGCTCCAGGCCAAGGCGGCCTGCTGCTGACGATAAGATGCGCAGCCCTGCCGAGCCGGTGTCCAGTAACACCTCGGCCTCCCCCCCTGCCACTTCCACCCTCAAGCTCAGCAACTTAAAGCGGCTGTTGCCCAAAGTGCGCACCGTCAGAGGGATTGACTGGCTGCCCGGCTCAGGCAGAGGCGGGAGCAATCCAGGAGGGGAGGTCCCAGAGCCCTTGGGGCTAGAACAGGCGATCCCCAGCAGCACCACCAGCGCCAGCACCAGCCCCCCCAGCCTGCGCCGGATTTCCCTCGCCCAGGCTTTCCTTTGGAGCCGCTCTCCTGTCTGCATCAGATCCCACTCCCCCAGCCACCAAACGCTTGGGCAGGGAAAACCCGACTGCGCCCAGCGCCCCTGCCCTGCCGATGGGGCTGCCAAGGCGCGCACGGCTATCCCAGCCAAGAACAGTGTAGCCAGGGCCGGCTAGCGGAGAAGGGGCAACAGCACCTAGCTTGGGCGGGATCCCCCCTTCTGCTAACGGGACGGGTTCTCGCTCTGCGGGCTAGCCTCCGGCATCAGACAGCCGAGAGCATCACACCCTGCCGGCCCCTCTGCCATGAGGGCGAGGTTGCGGTCGTAGCGCGCCAGGGCCTCGTAAAAGTTGTCAGTCTTTCGTCTTTGCTTGACCTCAGCCATCAGCCGTTCATAGGTGGCTTTGTCAATTTTCTCAAAGGGCAAGCGGGGGAAGGGAGCGTCGAAGCGCGCCAACAGCGCTGCGCTAATGTACCCCTCGTCGTCGCGGATGGCCTCGTAAATGCGGGATCCCAGCGCCTCGATCTCGTCCTCCCGCAGCTCGATGGTGGCTGAGGTGTTGTGGGTAGTGTAGTACTTTTGCACCTGCATGTAGAAGTCAAACTGGGCCAGGGCAGAGAAGCGCTCAATCTCAATCTCCTCGGCGCCGGGCAAATTGGCCCACTCCACCTCCACCGGCAGCCCCACCAGCCACTCGGTACAGCGGGGATCAAAGGGATCGTTGAGCAGGTTGCCGTTTTCGTCCTTGTCCGCCTGGGCAGGCACTACCGAGTAGCCATAGTCCAGACAGGCGAGGGCCACGGGGTCGTTTTTGGCAAAGGTGATGCGGCGGATGTAGCGCTGGGCCTTGGGCGGGTGCCAGCCGGGCGAGGCGTTGGTGAGCAGGGACTTGGTGCCAGCAGGCTGAACAGTGGTGCAGCGGTTGGGACGGCGCAACCCGTGGCGGTCGCAGTAGTCCCAGACCACGCGGTGGACAACCTCCTTCCAAAAGCTGAGGTATTCCCGCTCCTGCTGCTTAAACTCCCGCCCCAGGGGCGTATCCGGCCTCCCCTCCTGCCACCAGCGCAGCCAGTCCACCCCAAAGGCTTTGACGCAAAAGTCAAACAGCCCCGTAAACGAGACGCCGACGATGGGATCCCACTCCCGCGAGCGCTGGAAGCGGGGCTCGACAAAGCGATGGTGCAATAGCGCCGCCGCTGTCAGGGCCCCGGCTGTGAAGGCCTCCTCTTGTTCCTGGCGGTTGTGGGGATCCAGCCGGTTGAGGTGGATCTCAGCCAGGTTGCAGTGGAAGTCGCATCCAATGATCTCGCCGCAAGGGTTTAACCCATACCGCCGCAGCCGGTGCTCCAGTTCAGCCTCGGGCAGGGTTGGCCAGTGGTGTTTTAGCCAGCGTCGAGCTTCCTCTGGGCCTTGGGAAGCATAGATGTTGAGGAAGGTCTGTTTCAATTCTGGAGTGGCGAGCAGGTCGGCATTGGCCCGCGCCACAGCTTCCCCCGCCCACTGGATGGCTCCCTCGCCGGAGTAAAACTGCTTGCGCACTGCCGCAATGCACTCTTCTCGCGTTGGCTTGCGGTGGAACACACGCGTGTGGTTGGCCATGCGCAGGGCATCCCGCTCCGGGTCAATTCTCCAGTTGCCCTGCTCGTCCTGCTGCCAGAGGTTGTCCTTGGCGCTGGATCCCAGCTCGTCGTCGGCAGCAAATTGGCGCATGCCCGCGCTGTTGTGGGTGAGATAGCCATTGCAGTAAAAGCAATGGGCCTCTTCGACTTCAATGTCGTAGGTTCGTACCCAGTCATGGCTGCCTAGGCCCTTAACTGTAACGGGGATATCCAAATCCAACCCCGACTCAGCCAAGTATCGTTCATAGTTGGCTTCGACCGACCGAGCTCCTTGGCAGCCCATGCCGCGCATCTCAGTGTAGCTGTATACTTCCCGCAGCAGGGAGCCCGGAATCGTAAAGCCATGCGTCTCCAGCCCTTGGGGCAACTTCCCTTTAGCTGAGTAGGGAGCCACCAAGGCGTTGTACCGATCCTTGAACGCCGGTAGGGTAAGGCTGTATTGAACCTGCCAGTTCTCCTGCTGGGGGGGGAGGATTTTGAGTCGGCCTGCAATACCCAGACTGGAGAGCACAGCCCCCACTTGCAGGGCAAAGGAGCGGTGGACAGTTGTCAGCAATTGGGGGGGATGACTACGGGTTGACCCATTGCTGTCGATAAGGCCTGCCAGGTAAGCTGACCGTACCTCAACGGTGCCGCGCAGGATAAAGTCGGGAACTTGCAGGGGTTGCTTTGGTTTCTTGATGTGCCGCTCGAAATACTCCGCCAGCGGGATGCAGGAACACACAAACTTTGCCCTGTTCTCCCCTGGCCCATAGCTGCAGGTAGCTGTCAGCCCGAAGGCGGCTAGCGCCTGCTCCAGCTTAGCTTGGAGACGGGAAAGCAGCTCGGGATCCAGGGTATTGGCACTCCACTCCAGGTGACCGTAGGGCTTGCCGTGGAGATCGCGCCCCAGCGCAACATACCCACCCCCCTGGGTAAACCCAATGAGCCAGGCCACCTCTGGTGTCAGGGGCGGGATGTGCAGGGGCTTTGCGGTGGGGCTTTGGCTTGGACGAGGTGCCGTAAAGTCCTCAGGGAGATGGGTAATGGTGCCGGGGAGAACTTGGGTGTTGTGCAGCAGACGATCCCCCTCGACTAACTCGTGGGTACTTTTCCATGCGATGTTCCCCCGAGCGTCTGCCAAAACCGCATGGCGGTGGTTCAAAGTTGAAAAGAAAGGAAGGGCATTGGTCTCTATTTCGTAAACTTCTTGGATCCCTTGGTCAAACTTGTTGACCACCCGACGAAACCCAAGGGGGGTCTGAACCCAATCGCCTACCTGCACATCCTTGATGGGCACCAGACCTTGTGAGGTGTGCACCAAGGCGTTTTCAGGTAAGCACCGCCGAATGTTCCCCGCCACAATCGTCACCGCCGCCTCGTCGATGAGCAGGCAGCACTCCACCGAGTTCAGTTGTCTGCCCACCGCTTTGTTGAGGATGGCGGCACAGCGCTCGTAGAGGCCGGGCAGCTTGATGGGGTTGGCCACACCCCCAAACCCCTGTAGCCGCTCGCCGGCAGGGCGGACATCGCTCAAGTCCACCGTCACCTGGACCTCGCCGCCCAAGCTGGAATCCGCCGCCAGCTCCAGCAGCGCCTGGTAGGACTCCACCCAGCCCTGCCGGCTATCCCCCACCTGGATGTGCACGTGGGATCCCTGCCGCTGGATGCGGGTGTGCTCCTGCCGCTGCTCTCGGGGGGTGGCGCCGATGGATCCCACCACCTGGACCTGTAGGCGGCTAAGGATGGGGGGCAACTGGCTGATGAACTGGGGTTCCAGCACCGCCCCTGTGCCACAGCCCATCATGGCCAGATCCATCATCAAGCCAAAGGAGCGCCAGTCGACCACGGTGAGGCTGGTGCAGTTGTAGGCGCCGGAGTAGTTTTCCGGCTTTTGGATCCACTCGGTGCCCATCACCCACAGGGCCCGACCCGAGATCAACGCCTTCAACTGCCGCTGCAGATGTTCCACCAGCTCCCGCTCCTGGGGAGTGAAGCGTCCTAGGCGGGCAATGTCGGCCAGGGTGCGATCGCAGACGTCGCTCCAAGTCTCGCGGCTGCCATCCGGGCGCCGCCGACTGTAGGTGCGGTAGAACACTGGAGCGGCCGTCGGAGCTGTTGCTGGGAACTCGCCCCCAGCATCTGGCGCTTGCCCTTGTGGCAAGGGCACCGCTTTGCTCTGTTCGCTTGAGCGGGACGAAATCGACACCATAGCCACACCCCTCCTGCAAAGCTGCCCGTGGAGTCCGACGAAACTGGCTTTTTGTTTTGATTTTCCTTGCCGGCCAGGGCCGTCCCAGAGGAGTTGCCCGACCCGCCGGCCATCCAAATGCCCAACTAGGCTACCACAATCATCAAGGGGCAGGGGGTGTCGTGGGCTCTGGCTATTTTCCCCAGCTCCCCCAAGTGGGGGCAGGCGGGGGATCCGTTACCAAGCCCTGGAAAGGGCTAGAGTGGAAAGGAAGGGATCCCCAACGGAAGGGTTGCCTGCTGTCTTAGAAACTGTGCCCCCTGGGCAAAAGCTGTGTAGGGAGTTGAGGGCTATGACCAGTCGCCTGCGCATTGGGAGTTTGTGGGGGATCCCCCTCTTCCTGGACTACACCTGGTTTCCAGCGGCTGTGTTGCTGGTGCTCTCCTATGGCCTGGTGACGGCGCTAGGGCTGTTTCTCTCCTTGCTGGCCCATGAGTTGGCCCACAGCTTGGTAGCCCGCGCCTATGGAGTCCGGGTGAGTTCCATCACGCTGTTTATCTTTGGCGGCATGGCGGCCATCGAGCGGGAAGTTCCTCGCCCCCTGGGCGCCTTTTGGGTGGCCCTGGCGGGACCCCTCCTCAGCTTGGGCTTGTTTGTCCTCTTTAGCGTGGCCGGAGCTTGGATGGGGCCAGGATCGCCGCTAGTCCCAACCCTCGCCAGCTTGGCTGCCATCAACCTAATGATTGCCCTGTTTAATCTGCTGCCAGGTTTGCCCCTGGATGGGGGGCAGATGCTCAAAGCAGCCATCTGGGCTTGGACAGGGGATCGGCAAAAGGGCATGCTCTGGGCAGCTCGCGCTGGCCAAGGAGTGGGCTGGGGCTTAGTAGGCCTAGGTCTGCTGGTGGTATTTTGGGGAAGCCTCAACGGCCTTTGGCTAGGCCTGATTGGCCTATTCATTTTAAACAGCGCCCGTCGCTATGAGCAGTATGCGCAACTGCAGCGCGTGTTGGCCCGCCTGAAGGCCGCAGACGTCATGAGCCGTCGGTTTCGCGTCCTGGATGCGGGCATGAGCCTGCGGGAGTTTGTCGATCGCTACCTGGTTCCCGCTTCCCTCCAGCCAGAGGCAGGAGGGGGAGTTCAGGAAGTGTACTTTGCCGAGGAGGACGGCCGCTACCGGGGCCTGGTGAGGCCGGAACTGCTCAACGACATCGAGCGCAGCCAGTGGGATCACCTCACCCTCAAGGCCATTCTCAAGCCGATGGAGCAACTGCAGGGGGTACGAGAGGAGACCCCTCTCCTCCAGGTGATGCAGATGATGCGCCAGGCGGAACCCCGTCGCGTCTTGGTCTTCACCCCCAGCGGCGCCATTGCCGGCTTGATCGACCGCGGCGATGTGGTAGCAGTAGCGGCGCGGGAGCTGGGGGTGATCCTGCCCCAGGAGGTGGTGCAGCGGCTGCGCGACAGCGAAGAATGGCCTCCGGGCTTCCAAGTGGAAGAAAGCCTAGCCGACGAAGGATCCCCCAGCTTTTCGTGGCCAGGAGCAACGGATACCCCTTCCAAAACCTAGAGAAATGACCCCTCCCTGGAGTATTCCAGGCGCGAAGGGGGGGTTGTCTTGCTAAAATTAAGTTTGTTCTCTATCGATTAAGAATTTTGAGCCGCCTACCTCGTCTTCTGCCTGCTTACACCCATCGCTTAAACAGCGGGCTGCGCGTTATTCTTCACCCCGTTCCCATTGCCGACTCGGCTACAGTGGACGTCTGGGTACAGACAGGCGGGCGCAACGAGCCGCCGCAGTGGCTGGGCATCTCCCACTTTCTCGAGCACATGGTTTTTAAGGGCAGCGAGTGGCTGGGCCCCGGCGAGCTGGATCGCGCTATTGAAGGGCGGGGAGGCATCACCAACGCTGCTACTGGCCAGGATTACACCCACTACTACATGACAGTAGCTGCCGCCGATCTGCCGGAGACTTTACCCTATCTGGCAGAGGCGGTGTTGCGGGCTGGGATCCCGCCCGAGGAGGTGGAACGGGAGCGCCAGGTGGTTTTGGAGGAAATTCGCCGCGCTGCTGACGACTTGGGATACATCACCTACCAGCTCCTCATGGAAACTGCCTACGGGGAGGAGCACCCCTATGGGCGACCAGTGCTGGGCACGCCGGCAAGCCTGATGGGGTTGACCCCAGAGCTGCTGCGCGCCTACCACCGCGGCTGGTACCGGCCCGAATACATGACAGTGGTGGTGACGGGAGGCATTGACCCTGAG
>NZ_JANSIR010000067.1:16995-35164 GCF_047462155.1 Synechococcus sp. OH2 | reverse complement strand
CCCCGCCAGTGGCCCTGCCTGGACAAGGCCCCCAATCCCGCCTCAGCCCCACCCGCAGGGGATCCTGCGCCGCGAGAGCACCCATGCCCGCCTAGAGCAGGCCCGTCTAAAATTGGCCTGGCCCACAGTTAGCCTCGACGCCTGGGAGCAAGTTTGCGGCCTAGAGCTGCTGGCTGCCGTGCTGGGGGATGGGCGTACTTCGCGGCTGGTGCATCTGCTGCGGGAACAGCGGGGCTGGGTGAGGGCTATCGGCTGCTCTTCGCTGGTGCTGAAGGAGGGGGGGCTCTTTTGCATCAGCGCCCACCTGGAGGTAGAGGATTTGGCACGGGTGGAGGCAACCCTCCTGCACGAGATCGAGAAGTTGCAGCAGGATGGCATCGGCCAAGCGGAGCTGGAGCGCGCTCGGCGCATGCTGACCCACGAACTTCTCTTCTCCGCCGAGTCCCCCAGCCAACTGGCAAGCCTCTACGGCTACTACGAGACCCTGGTCGGGGTGGAGCGCCTCCAGGAGTACCTGGAGCTGTTGCAAGCGTTTACCCCAGCGCAAATCCGCGAGCTGGCTCAGCAGTACCTCTCTCCTGAGGCTTACGTGGTCGCTCTGCTCAAGCCGGCTGCATCTGACGCTGCCGCGGCTTCGGAGCTCCAACTGGCCTGCCGCTAGTGATCCTCAAGCTGTGATGCACCCCACCCTGCCCACCTCCCAGCGTGGCCGGCTGCAGCGCCTCCACCTGGCCAACGGTATCACGCTGCTGTTGGGCCAGAACCCGATGGTGGAGATCCTGGCCGCCCACTGTTTTTTTCGTGGCGGCAGCCGGGTAGAGCAACCGCAGCAGGCGGGCTTGAGCCACCTGCTGGCCGCTGTCCTCACCAAGGGCACTCGGCAGCGCAGCTCCCAAGCTATTGCCGCTTGGGTGGAATCGTTGGGAGCTTCCCTTTCTGTAGACAGCGCTGCTGATCATTTCGAGGTTGGCCTGCGCTGTGTATCGGAGGACTTTCCGGAGCTGTTGCAGTTGCTGGCGGAGATCCTCCGGGATCCCAGCTTTCCCGAGGCGGAGGTGGCGCGGGAGCGGGAGCTGATGCTGCAGGCCATTCGCGCCCAGCAGGAACGGCCCTTTAACCTGGCCTGGGATCAGGTGCGGCAGGCTCTCTATGGGGATCACCCCTACGCCCTGCCGGGGTTGGGACGACTGGAGACGGTGGGATCCCTGACCCGCGAGGATTTGCTGGCCTACCACAGCACCTACTGCCGCCCGGAGGGAATGGTGATGGCGGTAATCGGCCCAGAGCCACCGGAGACGATGGCAGCCCAAGTGGAAGCTGTCCTGGGAGATTGGGTGAGCGCTGGCCCCCCTGCCCCCGATCCCACTCTGCCTCTGCCCCCCTTGGAGAAGCCGCAACTGCGAAAGCTCTCCCAACCCACCCAGCAGACGACAATCGTGCTTGGCTTTCGCGGCTCCCCTGCCTCTTCTGCGGATTATCCCGCCCTGAAGCTACTGGCCACCTACCTGGGCAGCGGCCTGTCCAGCCGTCTTTTTGTCGAGCTGCGGGAGCGCGGCGGCTTGGCCTACGAGGTCTCCGCCTTCTTTGCCACCCGTCGGGATCCCGCCCCTTTTGTGGCTTACCTGGGCACGGCAGCAGAGAACACTCCCGTGGCGCTGGAGCGCCTGCAAGCAGAGATCCAGCGCCTCCACGACACCCTCCTGAGTAGCGAGGAAGTGGAGATGGCCCAGCGCAAGCTTTTGGGCCAATATGCCCTTAGCAAACAGACCAACGCCCAAGTGGCGCAACTGGCCGGCTGGTACGAGATTTTGGGGTTGGGCATGGAGTTCGACCAGCAGTATTTGCAGAGGGTGAGGCAGCTTACCCCTGCCCATCTCCAGCAGGCTGCAAAAACCTACCTGGTCAACCCAGCTATTGCCCTGGTGGGGCCGGAAGAAGCTTTGGCAAAAGTTGAGCTGTAGGTGGGTGCCCCGAGATAGGCTGCTGCCCCGGGTGATCAACGACGCCACCTTTGCCGCTGCCAGCCCCCAGCTTCCCCACCAGTCCCCTAGAGGTTGAGATCCCAGAGGGGGAAAAATCCCACCAGCAGTTCCACAATGACCAAAGCCGGCAGCAAGTTGGCCACCCGCAGGCGAGCCAGGCCCAGTAGGTTAATGCCAATACCCAGGATGAGGAGCCCCCCGGTCGCTTCCAAGGCGGCAAGCAGGTCTGGGCGCAACAGCGGCTGCAGTTGGTGGGCCAGCAGGGCCACGCCCCCCTGAACCAAGAGCACCGGCAGGGCGGAAAACAGCGTGCCCCAGCCCAGGCTGGCGGTAAAAGCTAGGGTGGCAATGCCATCCAAGGCAGCTTTGACCAAAAGCAGCGAGGGATCCCCCAAGCCATCCTCAATGGCGCCCAGCAGGGTCATGGGGCCGACCACAAACAGGAGGGTGGTGGTCACAAAGGCGCGAGCAATAGGGCTGGGGCCTAGCCAGCGACTGATCTGCTTTTCCAGGGCCTGTCCCAGCCGCTCAAAGGCAGCCTCGAGGTCGATCCCCTCCCCCAGCAAAGCCCCCCCGATCAGGGCCAGCAAAACCGTTACCGCTTGGGCAGCGCTGCTGAGGGTAAGGGCCATCTGGATCCCCAAGACCAACACCAGGGATCCCATAGCTTGTAGCAGGGTTTGGCTCATGCGCTCTGGCAAACGGCGGCCCAGCACCCAGCCAAGGCCACTGCCCAAGAGGATGGCAAGGGCGTTGACGAGGGTGCCGGTGCCGGGGAGAGCCATAGGACGTTCTCGCTGGCCAGACTGGATTATAAGTCTCCCTATGGGTCTCTTCCAAGCCGGCACGGCAGCCGCTGAGCAGACGGGCCGCTTCTGCTGCCGATCCCAGCTATACTGAGGACATGCTCACAAAAGTGGGCTTTTGCCCCACTGCAATTCCAATGAGTTTTTGGAAAGGCCTGTTTGGCTCAGCAGGGACCGCTGCCACCAAAGCGTCAACACAAACGGCCACACCCCCTCCTCGCCAGGAGACAGTGGCGGTGGGAGGAGAAACCATTGTCTTTAGCCTGGATCCCAACCTGGATCTGTATGAGCTGGAGGAACTTTGCGATGCAGTAGGGTGGTCGCGTCGCCCTATCCACAAGGTTAGGAAAGCCCTGCAACATAGTTTTTTGGTGGTGTCGATGTGGCAGCAGCGGGGCAGCTACCGTCGCCTCATCGGCTTTGCCCGCGCCACCTCTGACCATGCCTTCAATGCCACCATCTGGGATGTAGTGGTGCATCCTGAGTTTCAGGGCCGAGGGCTGGGGAAGCGGCTGATGGAAAAGGTAATCCAGGAGTTGCGCGCCCAGGACATCAGCAACATCACCCTTTTCGCCGACCAGGGGGTGGTCAGCTTCTACGAGCGGCTGGGCTTTACACCTGACCCGGAGGGGATCAAGGGCATGTTTTGGTACCCGCGCTAGCCCATGGCTGCTCTGCCCACGGTGATCTTGCCCGGCTACTTGGCAGGTGCCTCAGAGTACGAGCCTTTGCGTCAGGAGCTGGAGGCCCGCGGCTATGCGGCCCGGGTGGTGCCCTTGCAGGTGTACAGTTGGTTTCCCACGCTGGGGGGAAGGCCCGTCACCCCCATCTTGCGGGCCCTCCAGGCCACTATCCAACGCACCCAGGCCGAGTTTGCAGTTGACCAGGTTAACTTGGTGGCCCACTCCGCTGGCGGCTGGATTGCCCGCATCTACCTGGGATCCGTGCCCTACGGGGGGCAGGTGTGGCAAGGGCGAGAGCACGTTGCCACTCTCATTAGCTTGGGATCCCCTCACACCAGCCGGGAACGCTGGACAAGGCGTAACCTGGACTTCGTCAACACCCACTACCCAGGGGCCTTCTGGCCGCAGGTCAAGTACGTCTGTGTGGCCGGCAAGGCCATTCAAGGGCGCCGCCTGGGCCTGGGATCCCTGTGGCGGCAGGAGCATTACCTGGCTTGGCTGGCCTACAACAGCTACCGGCTTACCGCCGGCCAGGGGGAGCTGTGGGGAGATGGCATCACCCCCCTCGAGGCTGCCCATCTGGCAGGGGCCATCAACCTCACCATTCCCGACTGTCACCACTCCGGTCGCGGCGGGCGGCGCTGGTACGGCTCGCCTGAGGTGGTGGACAGGTGGGCCCAGTACTTGGCTTAGGAGGGCTTAGCTGCCGGGCTCTTGGGGATCGGCGACGGAAGTCCCGGGCAGTGAGGCGGTGGATTGGCGGCGCTCCTGTTGGCGCCGGGCTGCTTTAACCATCTCCTCGACGATGGCCCGCGCCTGCTTCAGGCGATCCAAGCTGCTGCGGTAGAGCTCCAGATCTTTTTTGACTCGCTCCGGCGAGAAGGGCAAGTTGCTGATCACATCCTCCAGAAAGTGGCGGGTGCGCTCTTCCGGCTCCTTGTAGAGCGAGGTAGCCACCGCTTCGTAGGCAGTGTAGAGACCAACCGCCAGAACCCGGCTGTAGGCGTACGGGGACTGGGTCATACGCTGCAAAATGGCCTTCAGCCCGCCCACATCCTCCGCCTCTGGCTTGAGACAGAGCAGGTTGTATCGCTGGACAGGATCCCCGCTGCGCACCAACTCCAGCAGGTCGCGGGCGTTCTTGCGCAACACCTCCGGCTTCAGGTGCAGCGCCTTGCAGAGGGCGTTGAAGATGGCCTCGCGCTGCTCTGGGGGGTGGTAGGCTTCCATCAGCCTGTCATAGAGGGTAACCAGACCTAGGGCAAAAAAGGGATCGTAGACGAAGGCGCTGTTGACGGTGGTCAGGTGCAGCTCCACCAGCAACTCCTCCCCCACCCGCCGGTAGGCGGCGTTGATCGGGCGAGGGTAGGCGCTGAAAAAGGCCGCTTTGGTGGCGGAGAGGGTACGAACAGGATTCACAGCCAGAGAAAGAGAGACCTTGAGACAGACTTATTCCTTCTCCTATTGTCCCCTGCAGCGACTCCGAGGGCAAGCAAGGGCCCTGGTTCCGCTATGGTGGGATACGGATGGCGAACCCTGGCTAGGTCGAGCAAGTGGATCGAACAAGAAGATGGCAGCAACAGAGGGAACAGTGGTGGTGAAGATCGGCACCTCCAGCTTGACAGACATGCAGACGGGCTCGCTGCGCCTTTCTGTGCTGGGGCCGCTGGTGGAGGTGCTGACGCGGCTGCGCAGCCAGGGCTATGCGGTAATCCTGGTCTCCTCCGGAGCGGTGGGAGTGGGCTGTGCCCGCCTGGGCTTGCGCCAACGGCCAACAGCGATTGCAGAAAAACAGGCGGTGGCGGCGGTGGGCCAGGGGCGGCTGATCCGCCTGTACGATGATCTCTTCTCTGCCCTCAACCAACCCATTGCTCAGGTGCTGCTCACCCGCGGCGACTTCGTGGAGCGCAGCCGCTACGTGAACGCCAATCGCACTTTTACCCAACTGCTGCAGATGGGAGTTATCCCCATTGTTAATGAAAACGATACCGTGGCGGTGGAGGAGCTGAAGTTTGGCGACAACGATTCCCTCTCAGCCTTGGTAGCCAGCATGGTGCAGGCCAAGTGGCTAATCCTCCTCACCGACGTAGACAGGCTCTACTCAGCCGATCCCCACCGCGATCCCTCCGCCGAGCCCATCGAGCGGGTGGAGCACGGGATGCCTTTGCGGGTCAAGGCCGAAGCCCAAGGCAAAAGTGGCTGGGGCACGGGCGGCATGGCCACCAAGCTTACTGCCGCTCAAATTGCCACCTCTGCTGGCGTGACGGTGGTAATCACCAACGGCAAGCGGCCCGACCAGATCCCGGCCATCTTGGCTGGCGAGCCCATTGGCACCCGCTTCGACCCAGCTCCCCAGCCTGTTAGCGCCCGCAAGCGGTGGATTGCCTACGGCCTTATCCCCGAGGGATCCCTCACCCTGGACGAGGGGGCAGTGCGGGCAGTCTGTGAGCAAGGGCGATCCCTGCTGCCGGCAGGGATCGTAGAGGTTTCCGGCGACTTTGAGGCAGGAGCTGCCGTGCGCCTGTGTGATCCCAGCGGACGCGAGGTAGGCAGGGGCCTAGTCAACTACAGCGCCGAGGAACTGCGGCGCATCAAGGGCAAAAAAACTGCCGAGATCCCCTACATCTTGGGCTACGAAGGGGTGGATACCGCCGTCCATCGGGATAACCTAGCCCTGCTTGAGTGAGGGATCCCCCTTCCGGCAAGCCTCAATCCCCCGGCTTAACCACCCACTCCACCGGAGTTTTGCTGGGATCCGGCAATTTCAGCGAGAACAGCCCTGCCATCAAAATCAACAGGGTGGAAAACCAGAGGCAGCCCACCAAGCCATAAAGCTGGAAGAGGATCCCGGAGGTCACCGTCCCCAGCAGGCGCCCACCGGAATTGGCCATGTAGTAAAAGCCCACGTTGAGGGCAACATCGTCATCTTCCGTGTAGGCCAACACCAGGTAGGAGTGCACCGCCGAGTTGAAGGCAAAGACAATCCCAAAGAGGATAAGGCCACCAGTAACTACCCATTCCGGCGGCAGGCCAGCCATAAAGGCGGTGGCAATGATTGCCGGCACTGCTGTCAAGGTAAATGTCCAGATTTGAATGGTTCGGGCCTTGGGAGCGCGACCCGGGCGACCTCCTCCCAGGAGTTGGGGTGCTAGGAACTGGATGATCCCATAGCCAATGACCCAGATGGCCATGTAGCTGCCCACCTGCATAAAGCTCCAGCCCAGCTCGTCGTAGAGAAACACCGGCAGGGCCACCACAAACCACACATCCCGCGACCCGAACAGGAAAAAGCGGGCTGCTGAGAGGAGGTTAATCTCACGGCTTTTGGAAAACAGCCGCTTGAAGGGGATCTTCGCCTTAACCTTGCCCATATCCGCCGGCAGTAGCACCCCCGAAGAGAAGATCAAAGCTAGCGCCCCCGCCTGGACAAAATTGGCCATGCGGAAGCCCAGGGGATCCCCGTAGATCTCGGTGAAGATCTGCAGCAGGGCCGCCCCCACAAAGAACCCCGCCCCCTTGAGGGCGTTTTTGGATCCCGTCAGCATGGCCACCCAGCGGAAGAGGCGGGATTCGGCCTCCTTGGGCACCACCAGCCGGATGGCGCTTTTGGAGCTCATCTTGGTGAGATCCTTGGCGATCCCGGCCAGGGCCTGGGCCGTCATCACGTAGGCCACCTGGCCCCAGACTGGCCACTGCAGGTTGATCACCCCCAGCATCACCAGGCCGAAGATCTGGATGGCGATGCCTCCGTAGAGGGTGAGCCGCAGGCCAAACAGGGATCCAATCCAGCCGCCCAGGAAGTTGGTGATCACCCCGAAGATCTCGTAGAAGAGGAACAACATGGCAATTTGAATGGGGGTGAAGCCCAACTTGTGGAAGTGGAGCAGCACCAACATGCGGATGGCGCCGTCAGTGATGGTAAATCCCCAGTAGGCGGCGGTTACTAGGGCATAGTTGCGCACTGCGGCAGCTTGGGCACTTGAGACAGAAGTCATGGGCAGGTCTCCAAGGGGGGGATGCTTCTATAAACTGAGAGCCACTTTGCGGGCCAATTCCGCCATGCGGTTGGCGTAGCCCCATTCGTTGTCGTACCAAGCCAGGATCTTCACCTGGGTGCCATCTACCACCATGGTCGAGGGCGCATCCACAATGCTGGAGCGGGGATCCCCCTTGAAATCCACCGAGACGAGGGGCAGCTCCTCATAGCCGAGGATGCCCTTGAGTTCCCCCTCGGCTGCAGTCTTCAAGAGGTGATTGACTTCTTCCACGGTGGTGGGCCGCCTCACTTCGAACACAGCGTCGGTCAAAGAGGCATTCAGCAGGGGCACGCGCACCGCAAGGCCGTTGAGCTTGCCGTTGAGCTCAGGATAGATGAGGCCAATGGCCTTAGCCGAGCCGGTGGTGGTGGGCACCAAAGACAGCAGAGCCGAGCGAGCCCGCCGCAGGTCTTTGTGGGGAGCATCCACCATACTTTGGGTGTTGGTGACGTCGTGGACGGTGGTGATGACCCCGTGCAGGATGCCGATCCCTTCGTGGATCACTTTGACCAAGGGAGCTAGGCAGTTGGTGGTGCAGGAGGCGGCAGTAAGCAGGTGGTGGCGAGCCGGATCGTAGAGGTGGTCGTTGATGCCCATGACGATGTTGAGGGCCTCTTCATCCTGGACAGGGGCAGCCACAATGACCTTGCGCACCCCCGCCTTGAAGTAGGCGTCCAGCTCTGCCGCCTTAACGAATTTGCCCGAGCACTCCAGCACCAGGTCAATCCCCAAATCGGCCCAGGGCACTTCGCCAGGAGATTTAAATTCACTGAAGGTAAGGGTTTTGTCTTGGATGCGCAGCCGTTGCTCAGAGGCCTCGATGTCGATGTTCCAGCGGCCCTGCACCGAGTCGAACTTGAGCAGGTGAGCCGCAGTGGCAGGCCCACCTTTGATCTCGTTGATGTGGGCAAACTCCAGCTCCGGCCAACCCCAAGCCGCCCGCAGCACCAAACGCCCAATGCGGCCAAAACCGTTGATACCTACCCGTGCCGCCATGTCGGTTTCTCCTGGACTCGTTAGGAGGGATCCCAACCTTGACAATCAGGCAAAATCCCGCCTCGAGCTTACCAGAGCTGTCTACTCATTTCAAGGTAAGTTGATGGGTGGCTGGCCGGCCTCTGCTGTCTTTAAGGTCGGCTGTGCCAGGAAGCTCAAGGGGATCCGCCGGGACAGCCGCAAGCGGCAGCAGGGCTTCTCCTGAAGCCGACTCGCATCCCAGATGCACACAGCAGAGTAGCTGGGTAGCCCTGTACTCAGCGCTCCGCGCCGCTGACGCGAGTAGGGCGGGGCGGAAAAGCCTTCGAGCAGCTTTAGCGGCTCACCAACGATGCGGGTCGTTACTCTAGTTTTGGCTCACCACTCAGCAACCATGGACTACGGCTGTCAACAGGTTCTGATTCAGGACAGGAAGCCAGTAGCCCTACTGGAGTACCTCTGCCAGCAGTCCAACAAGGTCTACAACTGCGCTCTGTACTATGCTCGCCAAGTCTCTTTCAAGACCAAGCGACTGGTAAGCTACGCCCAGCTCTGCAGAGAGAGGGTGAGAACCAAGAACAAGCCCTTTGCGGCGATGCATGTCTCCTCTGCACAGCAGACCTGCAAATCGGCAGCAGAAGCACTAACGAGCTTCAAGTCGCTTTTGCAAGCGCAGCCGGACGCAAAGCCCAGGTTGCCACAGTACCGCAAGGCTGGACTGTTTCCCGTAGCCTACCCCAAGCAATGGCCAAAGTTCCAAGAAGGGCCGGTTAGAGTGGGCAAGCAAGTCAAGGCGTGGTTTGGCCTAGACGCTTTCTGGGTGCAGTTCCCTACCCATTTGCAGTGGGAAGACATCAACGAACTCAGAATCCTACCCCGACATGGGGTGTTCTACCTCGAGTGGGTGTATGCCAAATCTTCTCAGCCCCAACCCCTTGACCCAAGTGATCCGATGGCATAGATAGGCTGTGGGCTTGTGTTGAAGTTCCAGTTGGACTGGGATCTCAGGGCTCGCTCAGGGCCGGCGGGAGTTGTTGACATCCAAGGCCGGCCACTCCACCCGTTCCACCTGTGGCCGAAAGCCCAACCAAGGGCTGGCCAACTGGGCAAACCGCTCCGGATCCCCACTCACGTAGAAGCGGTGAGGTTCTGCCTGGGGCACAGTTGAGGGTCGGCGCAGGCCCCAGAGGCTGAGTTCGCGGGCCAGGGATCCCACCAGTGCCACGCCGGGATCCACCCGTCTGACCGAAGAGGGCAGCAAGGACTTCAGGAGAGGATCCAGCAGTGGGTAATGGGTGCAGCCGTAGACAAGGGTGTCGATCCCCCGCTGCAGGAGCGGCTGCAAGTAGCGTTCGGCGGCTTGGCGCAGCTCGGGGCCGTCCGACTGGCCGGCTTCGATGAGGGGGACGAACTCCGGGCAGGCCTGCTCCCAGCACTGGACAGTCTGGGGAGAGCGCTTGGGATCCAGGGCGCTGTACTCTTGAATAGCCTTGGAGTAGGCGCGGCTTTTGACCGTGGCCGCCGTGGCAATGACCCCAATGCGGGATCCCTGGGCCAAGGCTGCCTGGGCGCCGGGCAGGATGAGGCCAAGGATGGGCAGGGCAAACTCCCGCTGCACTTGCTCCAAAGCCAGCGCCGAGCTGGTGTTGCAGGCCATCACCACCACTTTCACCGGCTGCGCCTGCATCCAGCGGAGGATCTGCCGCACAAAGGTCAAGATCTCCTCCGGGGAACGATCCCCGTAGGGCAGCCGGGCCGTGTCGGCAAAGTAGAGAAGGCGTTCCTGGGGCAAGCGACGGCGCAAGGCCCGCCAAACTGTCAACCCGCCCAAGCCACTGTCAAACACCCCAATTGGCCAACTGGGATCCGGATCTGAGCCCCACTCCCAACGCATGCTCCCTTCTCCTCAACACCTTGGCTGAAGCTGCTGTATCCTAGCCTGGGCGCGGCGACCCCTTTCCTGCCCTTTCTAGCGCTTGCGCAAGAAGGTCTCGATGCCATCGGCAATGGCCCGCGCCAAGATGGCCTGGTATTCGGGGGCAGCCAGTTTCCGCCCCTCAGTGGGGTTGGTAACATACCCCAGCTCCAGCAGCACTGAGGGCATGCCCACGGGCGTTCCCCGCACCACAAAAAAGCGGCCCCGCCTCACCCCCCGATCTGCAGCACCGGTGGCTTGCACCAGGCTGCGGTGCAGGATGGTGGCCAGCTCGGCGCTGTCGGGCCGCAGGTAATAGGTCTCGATGCCGTGAACACTGGAGCGCTCCAGAGCATTGGCGTGGATGCTCACCAGCAGAGTGGCGTTGGCCTGCACGGCCCTATCCACCCGCGGCTGCAGCAACACCTCGCGGTCATCGGTGCGCGTCATCACCACCGTATACCCCCGCTCCTGCAACAATTGCCGAACCTGGTGGGAAACGGAGAGCACAATGTCTTTTTCCTGGATCCCACCTACCCCGATGGCGCCGGGATCCCGTCCGCCGTGTCCCGGATCGATGGCGATGACCGTCCGGCCCAGGGGGGGAGGAGGGGAAGCTTGGGCAGGCGCCGGCGGCTGAGGGGTGGGCGGCGGTGCGTTGAGAGGCCGCAGCTCCAGGGTGATGCGTCGGGATCCCTGGCCAGGGTTGGGCTCAAAGACATTGAACTCTTCGGCAGGTTGCACCAGAATGCTGACCGTGCGGGCATCTTCCTGCACAAAGCGGATCCGCTGCACCGGTCCCCCGACCGGCAAGCCGGGATCCGGCAAGGACTCGGGCAGGCGTGCCGGGGCCACGTTGATGCGGTAGCCACCGCTTTCGGGATCCCAGCCGGCCCGGTAGAACATGAACCCATCGGCGCTAATGATGAGCTGATTCCCCCGCAGCTCCACAGAGCGTAAGGTAGCCAGCGGCCCTTGGGCCTCGGTTGGGCTGACATCAGGCAGAAGGCTGGCCTGGGCAGCACCGCCAGCAGGCTGGATCCAGATTCCTCCCTGCTGCGGGTCGTAGCGGGCCTCCCAATCCCCACTGGAAGGATCCACATCCAACACCACGCGGGCAATGGTGGGCTCGAATTGCCCCACCCGTAGCCGCAAAACCCCCAGGCGGTTGACAGTATAGATCCGCTGGGTGAGGGCAGGGCTAAGGGTGGTGTTGAGAAAATCCACCACCACCCGATCCGGATCCAGGATGCGCCGCACCGTGGTGGAAGGGCTGCCCTGGGTGCGGATGAAGAAGCCTTCCGCCTGAGGGGAGATGGCCAAGATCTGATGGCCGGAACGGGCAGGTGGGGGAGGTAGCCCGGCATCGGGGCGGCGGGGCAGCGGTGGGGACGGTGAGATGGGATCCCTGGGGCCAGGCGCCGAGGGAAAAAGCGGTGCGGTGGGCGAGGGTTGGCCAGCCTGAAGGAATTGGACAGCCCAGCGGGAGGGGCTGGCAGTGAGCAGTTGCAGTTGGTCGAGGCTAAGGGGCTGATCCGGCTGCAGGTGCAGCACAAAGCGAGTGATGGTTGGGGTGAGCTGCCTGATCTCCAACGAAGTAACCCGTCCTGGAAAGGTCTGGGTTTGGGGCTCCCGTCCAAAAAGGGTGTTGGGAAAATCCAGCACCACCCTAGGAGGGTTTTGCAGCACAAACACAAAAGGCCGCACCTCTCCCTCGGTGTTGACCTCTAGCCACCCCCGCTGTGGGTCGTAGTGCCAACGGTCAATGCGAGACAGACCAGGAACAGGGGTTGGCTGCGCTTGAACAGGCAAGGGGGAAAACAAACCTGCCCCGGCTAAAGCCAGTAGCAGCGTCGCTCCCCACAGGGCGCTCTGCCTAGACGGTTTGGGATCCCGTCTTCTCCCCAGCTTGCCCAATTCCCGCATGATCCTCCATCCACTCCAGCACACCTGCTGCCCTCAACTATACCAACCTCCCCCAGCAGCGACCCGAGAAGGAGCGCAATTTCGCCGGTGCTTGCCAGGCTGGGGATAATGGGTAAGGATCCTCGTCCTGCCGCCGCCTTGCTCTGGGAAGTAACTGGCAATGCCCGCCTTCCCCGATCCCCTCGCCCTGGCCCGCGCTGGGAACGGCCAAGCAATTGTGCGAGTTGTTCGGCTGGAGCTGCTGCGACGGGGCTGGCCTGCGCAAGTACATTTTGCTGACAACACCCTGCACATCCACCTGCTGGGATCCCTGCCCCAAGGCCTCTCGCCGCCAGGGGTTGCGGCTCAACTGTTTTTAATGGTGAAGCAACTGCGGATTCCACGCCTCGAGCAATTGGAAATCCGCGCTTTCCGCGGCTCCCAGTTGCTTTGGCAGCGCAGCCTGCGCCTAGGATCCCAGTCGCGTTGGGATCGCTTTTCTTTTGATAGCTGGACAGTCAACCTCTGGGCCTATCCGGCTGCAGTGGTGGTGGCCCTGCTGGTAAACAACATTGCGCTATTGCAGGTGCTACATCTCCCTTGGCACATTTGGATTCACGAGCTGGGCCATGCCACAATTGCCTGGTGGAGTGGGCATCGCGCTTTGCCCTTACCGTTTGGCTGGACCAGCATCAGTTCCCAAAGGGATCCCTTTGTGTACTTTGGGATCCTCTTTTTATTGGCTTTGCTCTTCAAGTCGGCTCGCGAGGAGCGGATCCGATGGCTGCAGCCATTGGCTATTGTTCTTGCTCTGCTGCAGTTTTATATGACCTGGCTCATGCCCAATCGCACTAAAGAAATGCTCATTACCTTTGGCGGCGTGGGTGGTGAGTTTTACATCAGCACCTTCTTAATAGCCTGCTTTTATCTTCGCTTGCCAAATCGCTGGCGGTGGGACTTTTGGCGATTCGTCGTTTTGGGAGTTGCAGCCAGCAGCCTCTGGAGAAGCTTTTGGCAATGGCACAGCATTCAAAAAGGGCTAGCTCCAATTCCGTGGGGAACTCTGCTGGGTGGCCAAGGGGATGCTGGTGGGGATATGAACCGCTTGGTTGATGATTTTGGCTGGAGTGCCGACCAAATTATCCAGACCTACAAATGGTTAGGGAACTTGTGCGTTTTGTTGATATTGTGCTTGTATGTCATATTTTTATTGCAAATGAACGATGAGATTTGGCTAAACCTACAAGCAAGGCTCATCCTCTGGGCTGATGCTCTTTTTAGGCGAAGCAAACGCCACTGAGGTAAGGCGGAGCAGGCCCCTACCGGCAGCTTCGCGTTCTAGGTTAGAATCTCAGACAATTAAGATGGCTGGGGAGGACACCAGAAAAGATTGCGGCTGGAAACTCCCAGAGAATGGAGGATCTCCCTCATGATCCCTGTGCAGTACTGCCAATGCTCGGGATCCGCACACATGCGGTCGGGGTTGAACTTCATATCGCAGTGGATGACATTGGGGATCCCGGCAAACTCATCCGAAGACTGGGGGGAAATGATGAGGAGCAGAAAGGGTTTGCCCTTGCGCTTGGCCGACAATTTATCCATCAAGTCGATCACTGCGCCCCGCTGACAGCCGCCTGTGCGCACAAACAAGATCTTGTCCGCCTTTTCCAAGACATATAGAAAGCGCTTGGCGCGGGCTGTGTAGCGGGTTCGCATCCGCTCGTAGATGGGGCTCATGTCCCACAAGGGATCTTCCCCTTCTTCCAGCTCATGGCCAAAAGATAGGCTTGTCCACTTGCTGTGATAAATGCGGCGATCTGCAGGGCTGTAGCGCAAGTATTGGGGATCCCACATGCCCTGAAAATCGTGGTGGATCATATCGGCCACATCCGCTAGGTTGCTGGTGCGGGTCAAATCAAAAGGAAATGCAGGCCCGTCGTATTCCAGCTTGTAGAGCAGCATTCGCACTGCACAGCGATCCCCCAGGGGAACAACAGCAACGCGATGAATATCAGATAAGGCGCATGTGTATTCCAATAGCATGACCGAGTTGGGAGCGGCCTTGACCCGGCTTTCCAACCCCCCTTCTCCAATCATCAACGTGCGGAAAGGAGCATCGCGATAGAGGGGATCCTCATAAACCCCTGATGGCAAAGCTTTGAGGGCAGCCCGCACTTCCTTCCACATGGGGTGGATGTTGTACTCGTGATTGCTCCGATTGATCACGCACAGGCGAGGCCTGGGATCAGAAGAGCCTTTTGAAGATCCACTGAGCTTGAGAAGGGTCAACGATCCATCCTCGAAGATCGTTTCTACTGCTTCTGCGGAAAAGAACTGAGCTATTGGGGAGAAGATGAGGTCGGCATCTGCAGGAATGGAGAGGGTGGTTTGAACCGAACTGTCCTCTTGTATGGAAAGTAAATGTAGGGTCTTGTCTCCTATCCTTGCATCGCTTCTGCCAATATACAGTCCCGGCTGCAGGCGTGATTTTTGGAAAGCAGTCTGCAAAGATTGCCAAGTTGGCGCAAGGGTATAAGGGTAGGGGGTTATATTCACGATGCGAAATTGATCTCTGCCTATTTCTGCAGCTACCCAAAAGCCATTGCCGTCTTCAAAAATGATTCGTTCTGCAGTGGATTGAGCCAGCTTTCCACGAGCCGACAGAACTTGGCCGGGATCCAAGAGCGAGAGATCGATGGCCTCAAACATGACCCGATGCCCCCTGGAATTGGGGTGAGCGGGGTCAAAAGCAAGGTCTGGCTTCCAGCGGCCCTGACCATCGTCTAGGATGGGCAGCCAATTGAACACAGGGCATCCCCAACCGAGCATCTTTTGCTGAGTTTCCTGCAGAAGCAGATGCTGTTCTGGACCATAGTCGCCGTGAGGATAGACCCCTGCCAAGATGGGCAAAGCGCCTATATTTTGAATCTTCTCAATCAGGCGTCGCAGGCCGTTTTCAAACCGCCTTTGGACGGCACGTCGATGCTCCGGCAGAGCCGTGGCCAAGCCCTCATTTCCCAACGACAAGGCCACAATTACCACGTCCGGTTGTTCGGGAACGACAACTTGATCAAACCGTGCCAGCGTTCGGCTGACCGTAGCCCCCAATTCCGAGAGATTACGCACCCGATGGCCGTAGCGCTCCCGCAAGGCTTTCTGCAACAGCCAGGCCCAACCTCGCAATAGCCAGGCGCTGCACCCCAGGGCAACGGAGCTACCCAAAACAACTATCTTCAGTCCCGGCAAATCTTCAGGCTCAGGCTCAAGAATAGGGGTGGCAAAATAGCCGTAAGGACAGGAAGGGATCCGGCCAAACTCGCCATCTTCCACGATCAAAACTGATGGCAAAGGCTGAGGCTCAAGCGGCACCCAGCGATTCCTATCGGCAGCTTCCCAAATAACTTCGCCATCGGCCTGAACGCGCAGATATCGGTACTCCACTCGAGGGGTCTCTTGAGGCCACTCCCCGGAGGATAGGGGGCCAGAAGTGCCATCTGCCGGGCCTAATGGCAACTCCACCCACCAGAGCGGATAACAAGCGGGATCCGTCTGCAGCCAAACACAGCGGCTCGGATCCCACGCACCCAAGCGAGGGCTGGATCCCACCAGGGCAATTCGATCACCGGGCTGAGTGGTGGCGCGAACTTGGAAACGATACATTTTTTTGGAAGTTTTTGGAGGAGGGGGAGAGGAACTTCTCCGGACTTGCCGGTAAACAGACATACTCAAGCAGTCGGCTTACTACCCTGCCGGCAACTTGCAAGAGAAAGCAGAGGCTGGGATCCAGTTCCGCCTCATCTATCTTAGTCCTGACTTTGCTTTTAAAGAGAAATTCTGAAATCCGGAAACAGAAAATGACGGAAAGTCAGAAAAGGAGCCTCAGCTCAAAAGTAAGGCTATTAAGCCAGGATGTTTGCAGTAAAGAGTAGACTGAACTTTATCCTGAATTTAACATACTGTCCAAGAATTGTCTGTTTTCTAGAGCACCTTTAGACAGTTTCTGGAGTGCAAGTTTCCAATCGTCGCTGGGGCAAAATCACCTCAAAGGTGGATCCCTGCCCCACCTTGCTCTCAACCCGCACCTGTCCCCGGTGCTGCTCGGTAATGCTTTTGACAATGGCCAGCCCCAAACCTGAGCCCGACCGCCGATTGGGATCCCCGCTGCGGGCCGGATCCACCCGGTAGAAACGGTCGAACAGGTGGGGCAGTGCCTGGGGTGGGATCCCCGGCCCGGTATCTTGCACCTGCAGCACCAGTTCTGGGGATCCGGAGCGCAGCCGCTGTTTTAGCCGCACCTGCACCTCGCCGCCGGGGGGGGTGTGGAGAAGGGCGTTTTCGATTAGGTTGGTGAACAGGCGGGCCAGTTGCTCTTCATCTCCCCAAAAGGCAAAGGGATCCCCTCCCGTCTCCTCTGGGGGGGCGGCCATATCCAGCTTTAGACGGATCCCTTTCTGGTTGGCCAAGCCCTGCAACTCTTCCACCACCTGCAGCAGCAGAGCATCCAGGGCACAGCAGCGGGGCTGGAAAGGCACCATGCCGCTGTCGTGGCGGGCCAGAAACAGCAGGTCGTCCACCAGCCGGCCCAGCCGCAGGCACAGCCGCTCCACCATCTGCCAGCGCTGGCGGGTGTCGGCATCCAATTGGGAGTCTGCCAAAGCCACCTGTACCGTGGTCTGGATGCTGGCCAAGGGGCTGCGCAGCTCGTGGGAGGCATCGGCGGTAAATTGCTTGAGCTGCTGGTAAGACTGGCGGATGGGCTGCATGGCCAAACCGGAGAGCAGCCAGCCGATTCCTCCTACACAGGCCAAACTGGCCGCTACCCAGAGGCTGAGATCCCGAATGAGCTGGCGTGTCGGCTTGCTCACCTCAAACCAGGGGTGGCTGACCCGCAAATACCCCAGCAGCTTCCCACTGGCCAGGATCGGCTCGGTGAACTGGCGCAGCCAATACCCAGGTGCGATGCGGGCGGTGTGCAGGGATCCCTCCGTCAGCAGGGGGGCAGGGATGCCGCCGGGCACGGTGGACCAGATGAGGGATCCCTGGGGATCAAACCACTCCAGGTCGATGTGGTCGTCTGCTAGGGTGCTGGGATCATCCCGAAAGCTGGCTTCCAAGCTGTGGCGGGCCTGCTGCGGGTCCAAGAGGCTCTCGTCCACCACCAGGGAGCGCTCGACAATTTCCACCACATGGCCCAGCGTGTCGTCCACCCGCTCAATCAGGGTTGACTGCACATACCAGTAGAAGCTGCCGGCAAACAGCAACAAAAACACCCCCGTTACCACCGTGTACCAGAGGGCCAGCCACCGCCGCGTTGCCTGGAACATGGGGTTGCATGGGAAGGGGAGAGGTTAGCTGTGGACACGAGGCTCGGGGTGAAGGGTGGAGAGGATCTCGGCTTCCACCTGCAGCAAAGCGTCCAGCCGCTCCTGCACCGGCTCGGCGGGGAACTGTTCTAGCGCCAGATCCAAATACAACTGCCAGTGCCGCTCTTCAGCCGCCGCCAGCCAGAGGTAAAACTGCCGCAGCTCCGGGTCGGGGACGTGGATCCCCAGCAGGCCTAGGCGTTCGTGGCTGCGGGCCTCGATGATGGCGGCCACTAGCAGTGCATCCAAGAGATGCTCCGGCTCGGAGCGGCGTAGGTGCTGGTTGAGGCGGCTGGCATAGGGAGCAGCCGAGAGGGGCCTGATCGGGATCCCCAGCCGTTGCAGGTGCCGGTGAACCCGCTCAAAGTGCTGCAGCTCCTCCCGCGCCAGTGGTGAAAGGGCTTCCACCAGCCGCCCGTTGGCCGGGTAGCGAAACAGCAAACTGAGGGCATTGCCCGCTGCTTTCTTCTCGCAGTTGGCGTGATCTAGCAAGATCAGGTCGA
>NZ_JANSIR010000067.1:13699-16892 GCF_047462155.1 Synechococcus sp. OH2 | reverse complement strand
ATGGCCTGCTCGATCCAGGCCGCGGAAGTTGGCGAGGCCAGTTGTAGCGTCGGCACAGGGTCAGAAGAGGTTGCAGGGATCAACAGCTTCCAAGTTGACCCATCCCGCCCGCTGCGGGAGCAGGGAACGGAACTGGGTCAATCGGATCTTAGCCTTGCCAGCGTACCCCTTTCTGCTAACTCCTAGATCCCGTCTGATGCTCTGGCAGCAGTTGTCCTTATCCCCGGCCCCTCTCCCTGAGGGAGTCAGCCCAAGCGCTCCGCGCCGCTCACGCGACCACCCCCAGCCCCTCTCCCAGAGGGAGTCAGCCCTCACCCCCAGCCCCTCTCCCTGAGGGAGAGGGGAGTTGCACTGCTGCCGAGCACAACTTTATTGCCTTGCTTGGGTCTTGCGGGGCTTTTTCAGTGATTCAAAGCCAAGGTTTTCCCTGCTACGACTGCTGCCATCTCCTGCAACAGATCCTCGGTCTCCTCCCAGCCGATGCAGCCGTCGGTGATGGAAACGCCGTACTTGAGTGGTGCCCCTTCCTGCCAGGTTTGCTTGCCTGGGTTGAGGTTGCTCTCCAGCATCAGCCCCATCAAGGCCCGCTGCCCTGCTTGGTACTGCCGCAGCACTGCCCGACAGACGGCTCCCTGCTGGCGGTAGTCTTTGTGGGAGTTGTCGTGGGAGCAGTCCACCATCACCGAGCGCGGGATCCCTTGATCCTTCATCAGCAGCGCCGCCCGCGCCACATCTTCCGGGCCGTAGTTGGTCTTGCCGCCGCCGCCGCGCAACACAATGTGCCGGTCTGGGTTGCCGGTGGTTTTCACCAGGGCCGTCATGCCGTCTTGGCCGATGCCCAGAAAACTGTGGGGGTGACTGGCGGAGAGAATGGCGTTGAGGGCAATTTCCAGCCGCCCGTCGGTGCCATTTTTGAAGCCCACGGGCATAGAGAGGCCACTGGCCATTTCCCGGTGGGTCTGGCTTTCGATGGTTCGGGCGCCGATGGCCGCCCAGCTCACCAGGTCTGCGGTGTATTGGGGAGTTACCGGATCCAACATTTCTGTGGCACAGGGCAAGCCCAGCTCGTTGATCTGCAATAGGATGGAACGGGCCAGTTGCAAGCCAGTGGCAATATCGCAGGAGCCGTCCAGGTGGGGATCATTAATGAGGCCCTTCCAGCCCACTGTGGTGCGCGGCTTCTCAAAATAGGTGCGCATCACAATCACCAGGTGCTCGCGGGTTCGATCGGCCACCCGCTTGAGGCGGTGGGCATACTCCAAGGCCGCTTCGGGATCGTGGATGGAACAGGGGCCGACAATCACCACCAAGCGATGGAGATCCCGCCCGTGGATGATGTCGCGGATGGCTTGCCGCGTGGAGAGCACCACTTGGGCTGCCGTTTCCGTCAGCGGCAGCTTGGCCTTGACAGCAGCAGGGGCAATCAAGGGAGTCACCTCTTGGATGTTGCAGTTGTCGGTTTGGGGGGGCATAGAACTGTCCTTCATCGTGGGCAAGATTGTGTGCAAGGGATGGGAAGTGAGGGAATGGAGCATCGAGCCATCAAAAAAGCCCTGGCACTGGGCTCAGGGCTTCAGGACTGACTCGGGTAAACTAGGCTCTATGGTTTACACGCCACCCTTCCGCCCTGGTCGTTGCCAGGGAAAGCTAAAGTAGCCAAAAAAGGGAGCGCGCCAGGTCATCTTCAGGGGAAGGAACTCGGAATCTGTACGAGATGAGTATAGCGGAAGTATACCCAAAAAGAAACTGGATTTACCAAGACGGGTTCAGGTTCTGGGTCGCTCCCAGGGTTCCCAGGCGCAGCCCAGAGGACGGTTTTCTCCCACCCAGATCAAGAAGCTTGCCCGCTCCGTAGCCATCACTCTGCGACGCTGTTGCAAGCGGGGCGAGGAGAAAAGCTTCAGGGCGGTGAGGGACTTCTTTCCGCCGCCTCAGCCCGACAAGGTCGCAGCGGCGAAAGCCCCGCAAGCCCGGTGGAAATCCAGAAAGTCAGCAGAACTCTGGGCTTCTGTCCTAGGAAACAGTTTTCAGAAGGATCTAGCCCGGACGGCAGCCGCTTCCTGGATTACCTCGTCTCCAGGCTGTAGCCCACTGTGGATCTCCACCTGATCCCCATAGCGGGATCCCACCACCACGGGCGTAAACAGCGGCTTGCCGTCCACCAGCCGGTACACGCCCGTAAGGCCGAACTGTTCTACCAGGCTTGCTTGGGGCAGGAGCAGGGCTTGGCGGGTTTCTCCTGCCAACTTCAGACGGCCCAGCATGCCCGGCATTGCTCCGGGGAGCGGGGGAATCTCCACCTTCACCTCCACCGTTCTTGAGCTGGGGTCGGCGCTGGGGATGATTTGGCGGATGGTTCCCTCCACGGTTTGGTTGAGGCTGTCGATGTTGATGGGCACCGCTTGTCCCACCCGGATTTGGCCGGCCAGGGATTCGGGCAAGGCCACGGAAAACCGCAGCCGCTCGCTGCTTTCTAGCTCCACAATCGGCTGGCCCGGCCCCGCCAAAGCCCCTACCTCCACATACTTGCGGGTGACGACGCCGGCAAAGGGGGCAACCAGGGTTCCGTAGGCAAGGTTGGCTTGGGTTTGCGCCACCCCTGCCTGGGCCTGGGCCATGGCTGCCTGCACCTCAGGGATCCGGCTTTCCGCCTGGGCAAGCTGGGCCCGTGCTTGGGTCAATCCCTGTTCGGCCTGCTGGATCCCGGCCTCGAGCTGGGCCAGGCGGCCCAGGAGCACGGCTACCCGCGTATTGGCCTGATCCACCTGGGCTTGGGCCACGGCTCCTTCGGCGTGCAGCTTCTGCATCCGCTCTTGGTGCAAACGGGCCTCCTGCAGCTCCGCTTCCGCCTGCTGCTTCTGGGCTTGCACCTGGCGCAAGGCTTCTTCCGCTCCCCTCACCCCCGCCTGGGCGGCCAGAAGGCCTGCTTGGGCCTGCTGCAGTTGCGCCTCAGCCTGTTGCCGCTGGGCTTGGGCCTGTTGCTGGGCGGCTTGCACATCGCTGATATCCAGGCGGGCAATCAGGGATCCAGCCGCCACCCGCTGCCCCTCCTGAACCGGCAGCTCCACGACTCGGCCCACGATGCGGCTGCTGAGGGGGGTGCGCTCCACGGCCTCTAGGCTGCCCACCAGGATCCGCTCTTGGCTGATTTCCCGTGGCTTGACCTCCAGCGTGGTCAGTGGGGCGGCCTCGG
>NZ_JANSIR010000067.1:6843-13632 GCF_047462155.1 Synechococcus sp. OH2 | reverse complement strand
CCAGGGACCCTGTCCCGCCGACGCGACCGGCAACCTCCAAAGCTGCCCCCCCTTGGCCGGGCCGGCCTTGGGATCCCAGCAGCCAGCCGCCCAGCCCCCCTAGCGAGAGGAAGAGCAGCGCCCAGCCCAGGTGACCCCAGCTCCAGCCGGAAAACGTTTGTTGTTGCAACCTGCCGACTTGAGTTTTCATAGCGCAAGTGTTCGGCGTAACTTGAGCGTGACGAGAAAATCGGAACTTTTCTAAGGGGAGACCAAATCTCCCAATGGTTTGGAGATGGGCTCTATCAGAGAGAGCCCCACCCCCTGCAAACTGAGGCGCTCAAACCAAGGCACCGCCCACCCCCAGCGCATCTTGGCCAGGAAATAGTGCTCAAAGGCGGACTTGAGCCAACTGACCCATGGCCCTTGTACGGCCAGGGCGCGGCGGCGGCGCCCCAGCACCGGCAAGACAGGATCCGCCAAAAAGAGAATGCCCGTATCGCCGAAGTCGGCAAAGCAGATGGCTTCCAGCGTCGGGCTCACGGGTTCCCCCCGCAGGGCTCCCAGGCGCAGGGCGATATTGTGCGCCACTGCCATCCCCATCGCCTCGGTCATCTGGCCGGTTTTGGGCACTCCCACCGGCAAAGGGGTTGTCTCGGAAGGGGCTAGCTGGGTCACCACGCCCACCGCATAGAAGCTATCGAAGTCGGGATGCTGGTAGGTGGAAGTTACCGGCAGGAAACCGCGGGCGTCCGTCAGGCCGGGGACTTCCCGCAGGAACTGGGCTCCCCGGAAGGGCGGCAGCAGCATGGCGTAGGCAAAAGGGATCCGCTCCCCTTCTGCCAGCACGATTTCCCCCTCTTCGACACGGGCAATGGCAGTATTGGCCAAAACCCGGATCTGCCGCTGGGCCAGCAGCCGTTTCACCAGCTCCTCGGCCCCCGCCATGCCGCCAATCCCGAAATGGCCAGCATAGGGCTCCGGCGTGATGAAGGTGATGGGCACCTGCTCCCGCAGCCCTCTTTTTCGCAACTGCCCCTCGGCCAGCAAGACAAACTCATAGGCCGGCCCAAAACAACTGGCCCCCGGCACCGCCCCCACCACCAGCGGCCCCGGCTGGCGGAGAAACTCTGCCCACGCCTTCTGAGCTAGCAAAGCATGGTGCGGCGTGCACACCGACTGGGTAAACCCCTGTTCCGGCCCCAGACCTGGGATGGCGTCCAAGGCCAACTCCGCTCCCGTGGCCACCACCAAGTAGTCGTAGGCCAGAGGCTCCCCGTTAACCCGCAGGGTGCGCTTTGGCGGCTGCAAGTCGGTTACCGTGCCCTGGATAAATTCAATCCCCTTCCTCTCCAGCCGCTGCGGCAGCTCCACCTGAATGTCCGCCATCCGCTTCAGGCCCAGCGCCACCCACGGCAGAGAAGGGGTAAACGTAAACTTTGGAGTATTGCTGACTACAGTTACCTGGTGGGATCCCTGCGGCAAAAGATGCCGCAGCTCGTAGGCAGTAGGCAGCCCTCCCAGCCCAGCCCCAATGACGACGACGCGAGCCATCAAAACTGCTCCCCCTCTTTTCTGAACTTGATGAAAAAAACCTGCGGCCAGAAGCCGATCCCAAGAGCGCCCTCCTTCACACCCACCAGGGCAGACTCCCCGTTCGCGGATCGACATCCAACCAGGGAGAGAGCCAGATCCACCCCTCCCGCACCTCCACCCGCACCAGTTTCAGAGGCAGCGCTGCCGGCCCTCGAATCACCGAGCCATCAGCCGCATAGCGGGATCCGTGACAAGGACACTGGAACTCTTCGGCCAGCGGGTTCCATGGGAAGGTGCAGCCCAGGTGGGTACAGTTGTTCACCAGCCCTTGCTCGTCCAGCTCCCCCCCCTCCCTAACGGTGAGGTAGGTGGGCTCCCCCGCCAGACCCGCCACCAGCGCCCGCGTCCCAGGCGGCTCTGCCAAGATCTGCTCCGCCGGGATCGGGTTCCCCAGCTTGTCTTTGGCCAGGGCCGATCCATTGGCGGATCCCTCCGCCGGCGGGATGAGGTAGCGGCCCAGCGGGTAGAGCACCGAACCCGCCACCGCCGCCAGCGCCGAGCCGGTCAGGAAGTTGAGAAAACGGCGCCGCGACAGCGGCGGCTCTTCAAACGGAACCAGGGCAGCGTCCATAGAAATTAAACTCCTTTGCAACCTTCTCCCATCATTATTTTGGCAAACTATATAACTATATGTCGATAAAAAGATAATACAGAGTCCCCTTCCTCTCCCTAGGACAAGGGGCTATTGAGGAGATTCCTCCTCTTCGGGAATGAACACGGCGTACATGCCCCGCAGGTCTCCCACCTTGAAGTCGTAGGCCCGGTCTTGGGGGTACTTGCTGACAATGAAGGCCGGTCGCGAGTCCTTGGGCCCATGACAGGCCAGGCAGCTAGCCTCGACGTTGATGCGGCGGTAGTAGCGAATGCCCCTCTGGCCAGCCAGCACTTCCCGCTCCCAAAAGCCAATGAGCTCCGGATCCCGCTGGAAACGGGCCAGGGCCATCGTGGCGTGTAGATTGTCGGGGGCGTGCTCCGGGTTACGGTACTTTTGGGCAATTTGCTTAACTTGCCAGCCATTTTCTTGGGCCAGGGCCTGCGCCTGCACCGCCACAGGGCGACAAACCTGTTTGAAGGTCTCGGCATCCACCCCCGCAGGTGAGGATCCGGCCAAGCTGGCCGCCAGGCCATGCCGCAGTTGATCCAGGTATTCTACGGACTCCACCGCTTTGGCCAGTTGGGCAGGATCCGGCTGGGCCAAGGCTGCGGCAGCGCTCCAGCCCAAGCTGCCTAAGGCCAGCGCCAGCAGGAGCCATCTTCTCAGGTATGTCCACATCGTCTTGTCTCCTTCTCGAAGGGTGGATGTCAAAAAGTTTCTCTACGGGTGGGATGGCTGGTGCTCCAGAGCCGGCTTGGCTTTGGCAAGGCGGATTTGCTCCCCGTAGAACCAGATGGGAATGACCACCAAGGTCAAGGCGGAAGAGGTCAACATCCCCGTCAACAGCGTCCAGGCCAAGCCCGACCACACCGGGTCGGACAAGATGGGCACCGTGCCCAACATGGTGGTGATGCTGGTCAGCAAAATCGGACGAAAGCGAACGGCCCCGGCTGCCACAATGGCTTTTTCCAGGCTGACCCCCTGGGCCCGCTGATCGGCGATAAACTCCAGCAAGACGATGGCGTTGCGCACCACGATCCCCGCCAAGGCGATCACCCCAATCATGGCCGTGGCGCTGAAGTACACTCCGTTGAGGCTAAAGCCCACCAGGATGCCGATGAGGGCCAGGGGAATGCTGCCCAAGATGATCAGCGGAACCTTGAAGCTGCGGAACTGGCCCACCAGGATGAGATAGATCAACAAAATGGCCACCAGCATCGCGAGGCCCAGATCCCGGAACACGTCTAGGGTCAGCTTCCATTCCCCATCCCACTGGATCCAAAAGCCCTTGGGGAGGGGATGCCGCCAGAAATAGGCTATTTGATCCAAGACTGCATAGACCGAGGAGCGGCGGGCCATCTCGCCCATTACGTAGGCCACGGGCCGCTGGTCTTTATGGAAGATGGGCTCGTCGGCCACCGTGGGCACCCACTCCACCAGCTCCGACAGGGGAACCAGGGATCCCGTCGGCGTCGGCAGTTGAATGCGGTTGAGATCCTCCAGGCTTTGCCGGGCCGACGGCTCGAGGCGGACATGGATCCCCACGGGTGTCAGCTCCCCGGGCAGTTGCAGGATGCTGACGGTGGATCCCCGCAGGGCCAAGCTCAAGGTCTGGGAGACCTCCGCCGTGGTCAGGCCGACGCGGTTGGCCCGCTCCGGATCCACCTTCAGGGTCAACTGGGGAATGGGGTTTTTCACCGAGTCGTCGATGTCCACCACGCCCTCCGTCTCGCCAAACACCTGGCGCACCTGCTTGGCCAACTGCCGCAGTTGGGCGTAGTCGGGGCCATAAATTTCTGCCAGCAGGGTAGACCGCACGGGCGGCCCAGGTGGATCTTCCACCAGCTTGACGATGGCGTTGTGCCGCTCCGCCACCGCTTGCATAGCAGGCCGTAGGCGCAGCACGATCCCTTCCGAGTCGATCCGACGGGCTTCCGGCTGGCTGAGGTGGACGCGGATGTCGGCCACATCCTCGCCCTCGCGGCGGTAGGATCCCCGCAGCAGGCCGTTGAAGTCCACCGGCGCCCCCGTACCGACGTAGGTTTCAAAGCTAAACACCTCGGCATCCTGCTTGAGCACCTCCTCCAGCTCGCGGGCTACAGCGTCGGTAGCGGCCAGCTCCGTCCCCCGCGGCATATCCAACTGCACTAGGAAGGTGTCCTTGTCCGCCTTGGGCAGCATGCGAAACTTTACCACCTGGGTCAGGGGCAGGAGAAAGCTGGCCAAGAACAGGCCAGTGACCACCCCGATCAGCAGACGCCGCCGGAAGGCCGACTCCAGCAGCGGCTGCATTAGGCGGTGGTAGAGCCGATACAGGCGCGTTTCTTCCAGAGCGAGCTGGGGTGGAGAGGCCTCGGTGGAGGGCTTGAGGCGAATCCAACGGGCCGCCAGAAAGGGGGTAACCGTCAGGGCCAGCGTTGTGCTGATGATCATCGCCACCGGCACATTAAAGGGGATCGGCCCCATGTAGGGCCCCATCATCCCCGTGACAAAGCGCATGGGCAGGAAGGCCAAAATGACCGTGATGGTGGAGAGAATAACCGGCACACCCAATTCCTCCACCGCGGCAATCGCCTCCTCCACCTTCTCGCGAAAGTTCATGCCGGGGCGCAGCTCAAAGCGACGGTGGATATTCTCCGTAACGGCGATGGCGTCGTCCACCAAGGTGCCCAGGGCCAGGATCAGGGCAAAGAGGGTGATGCGGTTAATCGTTTGGCCGGCAACCCAGCCCACGCCCAGCGTGCCGGCCAAAGTTAACGGGATTACAAAAGCCACAATGGCCGCCTCCCGCCAGCCCAGGAAGATCAACAACAGGCCCACCACAATGCCGATGGCCTGGAAGAGGCTGTTGTAGAGGTTCCCAACCGCTTTTGAGGCCGTCCGCCCGTCGTTGCGGGTGACGGCAACCTGGATCCCGGGAGGCAACTGCGGCCGCAACTCTTCCAGCCGCCGAAAAATGGCCTTGGCTACGGTGACCGCGTTGGTTCCCGGCTTCTTGGCAATGCCGATGGTGACCGCCGGCTGGGTGATCCACTCTCCCGTCGAGCGGCGGCGCGGATCCGGATAGGGCTCTGTGATGGGCTCGTCGCTGCGGAAGTGGATGCGGGTCAGGGAGGTGCGCTCGGCAAACTCATCCCGCACGCTGGCTACATCTCTGAGATAGACCTCCGGCTTGATCTGAATGGCGGCCACGTCCTCAGCCGAAGCCAGCCGCTGTCCCCCCTCCAGGCGGATCTGCTGGGATCCCACCTCCACGTCTCCCGCCGGCAGTTGCAAGTTTTCGGCGGCAATGCGCTGGGCCACCTGGGTCGGGGAAAGACCATAGCTGGCCAGCCGCTCCGGATCCAGATCCACCCGAATGGTGCGGGGATGCCCGCCCACCAGCGTCAGGTTGGCCGTGTTGGGAAGGCTGCGCAGATCCTCCAGCAGCCGCTCTCCCACCCGCCGTAGCTGATCGTCGCTGTAGTCGGCCCCCGTCAAGGTCAGGGTAACGATGGGAACATCGTCAATGATGACCGGCTGCACCTGATAGCTGGCGCCAGGGGGGAATAGCTCCGGGTGGCTAAACAGATGGTTTTGCAGCTTGAACAGGCTGTCTTCCCAGTTTTCCCCCACCTCATACTGCACCGTGATCAAGCCGCCAGAGGCCTGGGCCACCGAGTAGATGTGGTCGATCCCTGTCAGCTCCCGCAGCTTCGCTTCCACAGGGGTAATCAGCGTCTTCTCCACAACCTCGGCACTGGCCCCCGGATACCGCAAAACTACATCCGCTGCCGGGACGACAATTTGCGGGTTTTCTTCCTTGGGGGTCAAGGTCGCTGCCAGCAGGCCAAAGATGGCCAGGCCCACAATAATCAAGGAAGTAAGCTGGGCGTTGTTGATAAAGTAAGCGGTAACCCGCCCCACCCCTTGGCGCGGCTTCTCCAGCTCTGACATAGGAAAAATCCAGATTGGTTCATGCTTATACTACCATATAGCTATAATTTTATGCATCCATAGCTGCTCTTGCCCGTCTTTAGGAAGCTTTCACCTGAGGTAGGCCCAGCAAAGGACGAACTGCTAATCGTGGCTGGGTCTAGGGGGGGGATCCCGTCTTGGCAATCCAGTAGCCGCACTGGTGTTCTCCGTTCACCTGCCAGGTGAGGCGCTCCACCCGACAATCGGGCAGGGCGGCGGCAAACATCTCCAGCTCGTGGCCGCAGACGCTGGGAAAGCGCTGGGCAATCTGGGCGATGGCGCAGTGGTGCTCCACCAAGACATATTGCTCGACATACTGCTCAGAGCCTTCTGCTGCAATTGGGGCAGCCAGGTTGGCAGGATAGGGGTAGTACTCCGCCATGTAGCCCTCTGCCTGGCGCAACTGCACCAGGCGCTCCAGCCGCTCGGCCAGGGATCCGGAGCCCATCTGGGCTTGGTACTCCTGGGCTTTGCGCTGCCACTGCTGCTGGAGCAGGGATCCCATCTGTTCGGATCCCAGGGTTTCAGCCAGCGTATTGAGCAGACCGAGGGCAAACTCGTCGTAGCCGGTGGGGAATTGCGCTTCTCCTTGGGGGCTGAGCTGATAGAGGTGCTGGGGGCGGCCCAAACCGCTAGCTTGAGCGACATGGTGGATCAGCCCC
>NZ_JANSIR010000067.1:0-6745 GCF_047462155.1 Synechococcus sp. OH2 | reverse complement strand
TCTGCCTCCAGATCCTTGAGGTGGCGGCGAATGGCCTGGGGAGAAATGCCCAAGTGCTCTGCCAGAGTCTGGGCGGTGGCCTGCCCCGTCTTGCGTAGGTAGATCAAGATAGCCTGCTTGCTGGAAACGGGTTGCGTGAACGGATCGGTGATCTTGCGCGCGCTCTCCACCCTCGCCCTCCTGGTTAGACTGGGTTTACTCGGCTGCCGCTGCCAGCACCGCTACTTTGACAAGGGGATCATTGCTAAAGTAACCTGAGGATTAGTTAAGCAACAACCATGTTGTTTTAATTGGCCATCTGTTTTGCCCCTGTCCCTAACCGAGAGCCATCCATGTCTACGAGCGTCCGCACCCTAATTAGCCAGCCCTACAAGTACGGCTTTGTTACCGACATCGCCTCTGAGTCCATCGGCAAAGGCTTAAATGAGGACATCATTCGGCAAATCTGGGCCAAGAAGGGGGAGCCGGACTTTATGCTGGAGTTCCGGCTGCGGGCCTACCGCCAGTGGCTGAAGATGAGCGAGCCCACCTGGCCGAATGTGACCTACCCGCCCATCGACTACCAGAACATCGTTTACTACTCCGCTCCCAAGGTAAAGGAGAAGAAAAAGAGCCTCGACGAAGTGGATCCCGTGCTGCTGGAAACCTTTGAGAAGCTGGGGATCCCTCTGTCGGAGCAGAAGCGGCTGGCCAATGTGGCGGTGGACGCCATTTTCGACAGCGTCTCGGTGGCCACCACCTTCCGGGAAAAGCTGGCCAAGGAAGGGATCATTTTCTGCTCCATGTCGGAGGCGCTACGGGAGTACCCAGACTTGGTGCGCAAGTACCTGGGCACGGTGGTACCCATTGCCGACAACTACTACGCGGCGCTGAACTCGGCAGTGTTTAGCGATGGCTCCTTTGTCTATGTGCCCAAAGGGGTGCGCTGCCCGATGGAGCTGTCCACCTATTTCCGCATTAACAACGGCGAGTCGGGCCAGTTTGAGCGCACCCTGATCATTGCTGACGAGGGATCCTACGTCAGCTACCTGGAAGGCTGCACGGCCCCCATGTTCGACACCAACCAACTGCACGCGGCGGTGGTGGAGCTGATTGCCCTGGACAATGCCGAGATCAAGTACTCGACGGTGCAGAACTGGTATGCCGGCGACGAAAACGGCAAGGGCGGCATCTACAACTTCGTGACCAAACGCGGCCTCTGTCAGGGGGCCAACTCCAAGATCTCCTGGACGCAGGTGGAGACCGGCTCGGCCATCACCTGGAAATATCCGAGCTGCGTGCTGGTGGGGGAAAACTCGGTGGGCGAGTTCTACTCAGTGGCCCTGACCAACCACTACCAGCAGGCCGATACCGGCACCAAGATGATCCACATAGGCCGCAACACCCGCAGCAGAATTATCTCCAAAGGCATCTCGGCGGGGCATTCCAAAAACAGCTATCGCGGCCTGGTGAAAATTGGGCCCAAGGCAGAAGGCGCCCGCAACTTTTCCCAGTGTGATTCCATGTTGATTGGGGATCAGTGCAGCGCCAACACCTTCCCCTACATTGAAGTGCAAAACAACACTGCCAAAGTAGAGCACGAAGCTTCCACTTCCAAAATCGGAGAAGAGCAACTGTTCTACTTCCAGTCGCGCGGCATTTCTGTAGAAGACGCCGTCTCCATGATCATCAGCGGCTTCTGCCGAGAGGTGTTCAACCAATTGCCGATGGAGTTTGCCGTCGAGGCGGATCGGCTGCTGAGCCTGAAGCTAGAGGGATCCGTTGGCTAGATCCCTGGCGAGCGGCTATGCTCGTTGCCAATTGCCGAGCAGCCTGGCGCAGCTCCACCTTGGGGGCGGCGCTGAAGGGGTAGGTCTGTCCGCCAATACTTCGACCCAAGACGAACTGCTGACATGATCCGGGAAAACAGCCCTGTCATTTTATCTATCCGCGATCTCACGGCTGAGATCGACGGTACCCCTATCCTCAAAGGGGTGAACCTGGAAATCCGGGCCGGCGAGATCCACGCCATCATGGGGCCCAATGGCTCCGGGAAAAGCACCTTCTCCAAGATCTTGGCCGGCCACCCCGACTACCGGGTAACAGGGGGCGAGATCCTCTATCTGGGCAAGGATCTCTTGGCAATGGAGCCGGAGGAGCGGGCCTGGGCCGGGATCTTCTTGGCCTTTCAATACCCCATCGAGATTCCGGGGGTGAGCAACTTGGACTTCTTGCGCGCCGCCTACAACGCCCGGCAGAAATATCGGGATCAGCCGGAAATGGATCCCCTCGATTTTGACGACTTGGTGCGGGAAAAACTGAGCATTGTCAAGATGGATCCCGCTTTTTTGGAGCGCTCCGTTAACGAAGGGTTTTCCGGCGGCGAGAAAAAGCGCAACGAGATCCTGCAGATGGCGGTGCTGGAGCCGACGCTGGCTATCTTAGACGAGACGGACTCCGGCCTGGATATCGACGCGCTGCGCGTCGTTGCGCAGGGCATTAACCAACTGGCCGGCCCTGAGAAGGCCATGCTCCTCATTACCCACTACCAGCGCCTGCTGGAGTATGTAACCCCCGACTATGTGCATGTGATGGAAGGGGGG
This sequence comes from Synechococcus sp. OH2, assembly GCF_047462155.1. Classification (NCBI taxonomy): domain Bacteria; kingdom Bacillati; phylum Cyanobacteriota; class Cyanophyceae; order Synechococcales; family Synechococcaceae; genus Synechococcus; species Synechococcus sp. OH2. The sequence goes on along the minus strand of NZ_JANSIR010000067.1, from coordinate 4,163 downwards.
CGCATCGTCCTCAGCGGCGATAAGACTTTGGCGCTGGAGCTGGAAGAGCGGGGCTATGACTGGCTCAAGGAGGAGGTGGGATGAGCGCTGCGGTGCCCAAGTCCTCGGTTCGAGAAAGCGACGCCAGCGGTTTTGGCCGTCCCTTTCTGGAGCACATCCTCCGCCAAATCCCAGAGGTGGAAGATCCCCATACCACCCTGAGACAGCAGGCCCGCGCCCAACTGGCGGAACTGGGGATCCCCACCCCCCGCGAGGAAGACTGGAAATACAGCGACCTCTCGCCGCTAGTGGCCCACACCTTTCGCCTGGCCGGCCCTGGACAGGCAACGCTAGAGAAGGCCGTGCTGGATCCCTGGCTGTGGCCGGAGAGCCGTCACAGCTATGTGGTGTTCGTCAACGGCTACTTTGCTCCCCACCTTTCTGACTTGAGCGGCCTGCCCTCAGCCCTGCGAATTGCTCCCCTAAGCCAGTCGGCTCCTGGATGGTTGCAAACCATCGCCAAGCTCGACGTCTTCAGCGCCCTCAACACCGCCCATCTAGGCGATGGGATCCAGATTGAGCTGCCACCCCAGCAGGAGGTTTTGCCGCCCTTGCACCTGCTCTGGATAACCGTGGCCTCTGAAGGAGAGGCGGTTTTGGCCCAGCCCCGCTGTCTGGTGGCTTTGCAGGCCCACAGCTCCCTCACCCTGATTGAAGATCACCTCTCCTGGGGGGCCGGGATCCCCTTTGGCAACGCCGTTACCGAGATTGCCCTAGCTGAAGGATCCCGTCTACACCATGTGATCCTGCAGCGGCAGGGATCCCAGGCTTTTCACATCAACCAAACTGCTGTGCGCCAGGGCCGCCACAGCCACTACCGGCTACAGGCCATCCAGTGGGGATCCCAATTTTCCCGCCACAACCTGGAGCTTGCCCAGGTAGAACCCCAGGCCTACACCCACCTGCAGGGACTGACCCTGCTGAAGGGATCCCAGCACAGCGACACCCACTCCCGCCTGGTGCATCAAGCGCCCCACGGCAGCAGCCGCCAATTGCACAAGTGCATCGTGGACGAGGCGGCCCGTGCGGTCTTCAGCGGGCGCATTTTGGTGAGCCAAGCAGCTCAACTGACAGACGCCGCCCAGACCAACCGCAATCTGCTGTTGAGCCCCAAGGCGCGGGTGGATACGCAGCCACAGTTGGAGATCTTTGCCGACAACGTCAAATGTGCCCACGGGGCCACCGTCAGCCAACTGGAGGCCGAAGAAATCTTCTATTTGCAAAGCCGCGGCATTCCCCAGGCCCAGGCCAGGCAACTCCTCACCTATGCTTTTGCAGCCGAGATTCTCGAAGGGATCCCTTTGGCCCAGCTTCCTTCCCAGGTGGCCCAGCGCTTGGGATCCGGCTGAGTTGTCCCTCCCATTTTGCCCCAGCCCTTACTGCCATCAGCCAGTCTTGAAATGGCTGCTAGCGGCCTGCGTCGCCCGCGCCCGTCGAACGGCGGGACAAACGCCCGTGGCGTCGTCGGCTCCCGCTGAGAAGCCCGAAGTCCCTTACCGGCCCTGCGGGTGATGGCATTGGGCCGTAGGCTTGCTTTGGCTATTTTTCCGGCTCGTTGTGCAACACAACATCACAGCCCCTTTTGCTGAAGTTTGGAGAAGCCGTCTTGGGGGTTTAGGACGGCAGAGGGGTGGAAACTGGAGAAACAGATCTAGTCTGGTTGGCGCGACTTTATCATCGCCAATCCTGACCTGGCCCACTGCTTCAAGCAAGTCTCTTCCCCCGATCCTGCGGATCCCTCTGGCCTCTCCGCCGAAGCACCCAGGGCGCCGAAGAGCCATACCGATTCTCCAGCCTTTGTCGCCATCAAAGCAAAAGCTACAGCCCCCCTCCGCACTTGAGTCTCTGCTGCCCCCCTCACCTTTTACCACGGAAAGAACACCGATTGAACGCCTATTGAGAAGAGCCTTTCTCCCTTAGAGAACCACTTCAAGTAGTAGGAGAAAAATGTGACCTCGAAAAGAGCCCCCAACTTTTGGTTGCAGAAGTACGCCAGGAGGTTATGATCCTGGAGAGGACTGTAGGGCATCAGAAAATGTTGGATATACCACCACAACCTTTAACCGGGAAGGCTCTCCTGCAGAAGGTAGAAGCGTTGAGCCATCTTCCGCGCCGCGAGACGGCAAAGCGCTGTGGCTACGTAACCATGACCAAGACCAACAAGCTCCGCGTCAACTTAAATGAGTTTTATGATGCGGTGCTGGCGGCAAAAGGTCTGAGCCTCAGTCCAACTTCCAGCCGTGACAAGCGCGGCCGCGAGCCAACCTTTCGCGTGAGCGTTCACAAGAATGGTCAGATCATCATCGGGTCCGCTTACACCGAAAAAATGAATCTCAAGCCCGGCGATGAGTTTGAGATTCAGTTGGGCTATAAGCACATTCACCTCAAGCAAGTACTCAACGGCCAGGTGATGGAGGACTCAACCTCGAACGAAGAAGCTGCCCCCAAAAAGACGCGGAGCCGCAGGAAAAAAACAACAGGAGCTTGAACCTCTTCTGGAGTTGGGCAAGGGAATCCAGTTGAGAAACTGTCACTGCAGGGCTTTCTCTCCTCCAAACCCTCCATAAGATGGGATCCGAAGCGTGGGTTTATTGACTTGCCAACCCTAGATCTGAAGATCCCTATGTACCAGACTGTTCAACCTCCTCTCAAATTTCTGCCGCCGCGATTGACGCCTTGGGTGGTTCGTTTGGCGCAGGCGGGTTTGCCCTTCTGGTTGCGCTGGGCCAAAGGGATCCCGCGCGTTGAGGTAGATGGGGGCGAGCGTTTGGCTCAGCTTTATCAGCAATTCGAGGCAGGCAAGATTCGCCTGTTGGTAGCCTTTCGCCACCCCACCCTTGACGATCCCCCCTGCCTGATGTACTTGTTTTCCCATCTTCTGCCTCAGGTGGCTCGACAACAGGGGATCCGCCTGCGGCAGCGGCCCCACGTTTTGTTTGTCTACGCCCGCGGCCTGCCACTATGGCTGGGCTTCATTGGCCGCTGGGGGCTTCCCCGGCTGGGCGGGATCCCGATTTTGCGGGGCCGTCTGGATCGGGCAGGGCTGAAGAGCTCTCGCGAGCAGTTGGTCTCAGGCCAGTACCCACTGGCGGTGGCTCCAGAGGGGACGATCAACGGCATGAGTGGGCTGCTCAACCCGCTGGAGCCGGGGGTGGCGCAAATGAGTTTTTGGGCGGTGGAGGATCTGCATAAGGCGGGGCGCCCGGAGGAGGTGCTGATCTTGCCGGTGGGCCTCCGCTACTCCTATTTGAGGGATCCCAGTGCGGCCCTGGACAGGTTGCTCCGCCGTATGGAGGCCGATTGCAAGCTCCCGGCCACGCGCTCGGCACATGTCGGCAAGGGGTTTCTGATGGCCCGCTTGCTTCGCCTGGCCGAGCATTTGATTCAGGTTATGGAGCATTTTTACGAGCGCTTCTACGCCCCCGCCCTGCCCTCTGCCGCTCGGGTCAACCTCAAAGAGGGAGAAGGTCTGTGGGCACGTCTGCAAAGCCTATCGGATCTGGCCCTGCGCGTGGCCGAGCAGCACTTTGGCCTGCAGCCCCAGGGGAACTTGATCGAGCGGCGGCATCGCATCGAACAGGCAGGCTGGGCCTGGATCTACCGGGAAGATATCCCTGATATTGCTGCGCTTTCGGCTTTGGAGAAGGGGCTGGCCAATCGCGTTGCCTCGGAGGCCAGCTTCCACCTCTGGCACATGCGCCTAGTGGAGACCCTGATGGTGTTTGCCGTGCGTCCCCTGCCGGAGCAGCCCGGCCTGGAGGAACTGGCCGAAACTGCCCTGCGGCTGTGGAACCTGTTGGTCTGGATCAAAGGCAAAAACGCCGTCGGCGCTGCCCCTCCCAGATTGGGGCCGCGGCTGGCCCGTTTCAGCATCGGGGATCCCCTCTCGGTTTCAGAGCGCTGGCCCGCCTATCAGGCCAACCGCCGGCAGGCCGTACAAGCTCTAACCCAGGATTTGCAAGCGGAGATGGAGCGGCTGCTGCAAGGGATCCCACGCTCGCCTGCGGCCATGGCCGTCGGTTGAGATCTGGGTTGGTTGGCCTTGTCGAAGGGAGCGGGAAGGCCTGTGCCGAAACTGATACAGCCTGTTAATTTAAAATAGGGTACAGGTTTTAAGAGGAAGG
>NZ_JANSIR010000066.1:0-2898 GCF_047462155.1 Synechococcus sp. OH2 | reverse complement strand
AGTCAGGAGGCGCTATCCCTCCCCACGCGGGTGGGGAATCCCGCGCCTCACGTTGAGAAGTCGGCTACCTACACTTGGAACGAACAGTTCCTTCGCGGCTACCTGGCCACAACAAAGCGCTACGTAGAAACCCAAAAGAACGGTAGGTGAGCTCAATGCCGGGGCTTGCGCTGCCATTCTCTTAGTCAGCACCGCAGAGGTGGCTGGCTCAGCGAAGCGAAGCCGCCCCCCACAGAAAAAAACCATCCACCAACAGGGTATTCAGCACTGCTCCGGCAAAGGCCCAATGGTGCAGGCGACGGGATCCCTGAATGACCCACAGGCCAACCCCAAGGAGCAGAAGGCTTAAGCCGATGCCCCAAGCTACCCCCCAAGGGGTGGCCATTTTGTTGAGCGCAGCCATGAACGGGACAGCTGCCTGATCCAGGCGGTCAAACCGCATTGCCTGCCGCCACTCCGGCAACAGCCCCACCGAGTGAATGTAAAGGTCTGTCACTGCTGTGCCCCACAGGGAGCCGAGATAAAACCAGGTGCCGATGCGGGCAAAGCGTTGCCGTGCCCCCCACCAGACAATCGGGATCCCCAGAGCTTCCACCGGCATGTGCCAGAGCGGCTCCCAGCGCAGCCAGCCCCAGTAGAGGGATCCTGCCAGCCAAGTCAGCGTGAAGCCGTAGAGCAGATCCCCCCAGATGCGGCTGCGGGGCCGCGAGTAGAGCCGCAAGCTAAGGCCCAGCCAGCCTAGAGTCATCGCCAAGCTCAGCCAAGGGCCATAGCGCACCAGGGGCGCTTCCACGAAAACGGGTAGGCACACCAGCACAGCCGCCGCCGCCCCGATGGCATGGTAAGACGGAAGCCGCCTTCGCAGAGAAAAGGGGGGAAGCTCCCGTCCAACTAAGCTCTGGGAGGACAGGGAAGGTTCCTCTTGGAGAGGCGGCGAACAAGATGTAGGAAGCAAAACGCAATCTTAGAAACTTTTACATCAGTTAACATAGCATCTTCCCTGCCCTTTCCCGCCCTGGCCAAGCAGGGCCGGCGTTGCCAGGGTATTGCCGGAAATGTCAGGGTGAGAATAACGCGCTGCCTGAGAAAACTATGGAGTTGCTGTTGGCGGGGGATATCGGGGGTACCAAGACCAGCCTCAGCCTCTTCAATGCCCAAGATCCCGACCACAGCCTCTACCACTGCCGCTATGCCAGCCAAAGCTATCCCAACCTCACGCCGGTGGTGCTGGAGTTTCTGGCCCAGGCGCGGCAGGAGCTGGGGCGAGATCCACGGCCGGTTGCTGCCTGTTTTGCTGTGGCTGGACCCGTGATGGAAGAGAAGGGGGGCACGTGGCCAGGGGGACAAACGGCCAAAATCACCAACCTGCCCTGGAGCCTGCACTCAGGCCAATTGGCGGCAGAGCTGGGGATCCCACGCCTAGCTTTGATCAACGACTTCAGCGCCGTGGGGTATGGGGTGCTTGCCCTGCGAGATCAGGATCTGGAAACACTGCAGGCAGGGGAGCGGCAGCCCCAGGCTCCCATCGGTGTCATCGGGGCAGGCACAGGCCTGGGGCAGACCTACCTCACGTGGGGAGAAGGCGGCTACCAGGTTCATGCCAGCGAGGGGGGGCATGTGGATTTTTCTCCACGTACCCCTTTGGAATGGGAGCTGCTGCGGTATCTGCAACAACGACATGGGCGCGTCTCCACTGAACGGGTGGTCTCGGGGCAGGGGATCGTGGCCATCTATCAATTTCTGCGGGATAGCCGCTGGGGCCAAGGAGAGGAGCAGTTGCTGGCCCAAATTGCCGCGTGGGAGAAGAAAGCTAGCCCCATCGACCCGGCAGCCCAAATTGCCAATGCCGCCCTGGAGGGACGGGATCCCTTGGCGGTGGAATGCTTGCGGCTATTTACCAGCTTGTATGGGGCCGCTGTCGGCAATTTTGCCCTGCACCTGTTGCCCCGTGGGGGCCTGTTCATCGCCGGCGGGATCGCGCCCAAGCTCCTGCGCCTCTTGCGAGAGGGAGAGTTTTTGCCCTCCTTTTTGGACAAAGGACGGATGCGCCCTCTGCTGGAGCAACTGTCGGTGCAGGTGGTGGTGAACGCCCAGGTGGGCTTGATAGGGGCTGCCCACTATGCCGCCACTTTGCTATAGAGGTCAGGCCTATTGGCGACAAGGATCCCCTCTAGCCCCTCTCCCTTGGGGAAAGGGGGGCTAGGCGAGGCGCAGGTTCGCCACCAAGGGGGGTGGCCATGCCTAGGGCTTGTCCCTGCTCGCAACGACCGCATTTTCTGCCGCTAAAAACAATTGGGCCCGCCAAAAGCAGGCGATAGATTTGCTATCAAAGTCCAGGCCAAAACGGGCCATTTCCGTTAGTTCAGCAGGCGAAAACTCCACGACGGCGATGTCTTCATCCTCGTCCTTGGCCGGTGGAGCATCCAGCACTTCCAGATCCCGCGCCAGGTAGGCGTACATGATCTCGCTGGAATAGCCGGGGCACAGATAAAATTGGCCGAGGGGATCCCAGCGGTGGGCGCGCAGGCCGGTTTCTTCTTCCAGCTCGCGGCGAATGGTTTCATCCGGATGTTCTCCCGGCTCGACGGTGCCGGCAGGAAATTCGTAAAGGTAGGCGGCGACGGCAAAGCGATACTGGCGAATGCAGACAAACTTGCCTTCGGCAGTCACCGGCACGGCCACAACGCCGCCAGGGTGGATGAGGTACTCCCGCTCCCCTTCTGTGCCGTTGGGAAAGCGCAAACGCTGGCTGACAAAAGTGTACTTGTGACCGTGGAAGCGCAGGCGCTCGCGAAGGATCTGGGATGGGGTGTGCATGGCCAAGGTTCCTGAGAGAAAAGCCCCCCTCAGCTTAACGTAAGGTGCGGAATTCCCCACCGTCTATACGGTGGGGATGGA
>NZ_JANSIR010000065.1:62478-72349 GCF_047462155.1 Synechococcus sp. OH2 | reverse complement strand
GGTGGGATCCACCCAGCGCTTTGGGGTGCCCCTGGGCTACGGCGGCCCCCACGCTGCCTACTTTGCCACCCGCGAGGCCCACAAACGGCTGCTGCCGGGGCGGCTGGTGGGGATCTCCCAAGATGCCCAGGGCAGGCCGGCCCTGCGCCTAGCCCTACAAACGCGGGAGCAGCACATCCGCCGCGACAAGGCCACCAGCAACATCTGCACCGCCCAGGTGCTCTTGGCGGTGGTGGCCTCCATGTATGCCGTCTATCACGGCCCGCGCGGCCTGCGGCAAATTGCCGAACGCATCCATCGCCAGGCCCATCACCTAGCCGCCGGGATCCGGGATCTGGGCTACAGGGTGGGGCCAGAGTATTTCTTCGATACCTTTTGGGTGAAGGCAGAGTCCCCCGAACAGGTCGGCCAGATCCAAGAGCGGGCCGCCCAGCGGCGCATCAACCTGCGGCGGATCGACGAGACAACTCTAGGGATCAGCGTGGACGAGGCCACCACCTCTCAAGATCTGCGCGATCTCTGGGAAATCTTCGCTGGCTCCAAGGAGCCAGCCTGGGATCCCGAAGGCCTGAGTTCGGATCCCCACCAAAGCCTGCCGCCTCAGCTCTTGCGCACCACCCCCTACCTCACCCATCCGGTGTTTAACCGCTACCACTCGGAAACGGAGCTGCTGCGCTATATCCACCGCCTGCAGAGCCGGGATCTCTCCCTTGTCCACTCCATGATCCCCTTGGGCTCCTGCACCATGAAGCTAAACGCCACAGCCGAGATGCTGCCCATAACCTGGCCGGAGTTTGCCCAGCTCCATCCTTTTGCGCCTCTGGAACAAGCTCGCGGCTATCAAACCCTCTTTGCCCAGTTGGAGCGAATGCTGGCAGAGATCACGGGCTTTGCCGGCGTCTCCCTCCAGCCCAACGCCGGATCCCAGGGGGAATATGCCGGCTTGCTGGCCATTCGTCGCTACCACCAGGCCCGCGGGGAAAGCCAGCGCCAGGTGTGCCTGATCCCCACCTCCGCCCATGGCACCAACCCCGCCAGCGCTGTCATGGCCGGGATGCAGGTGGTGAGCGTAGCCTGCGACAGGGCCGGCAACATCGACCTCGAAGACCTGCGGGCCAAGGTGGAGCAGCACCGGGAACGGCTGGCCGCCCTGATGATTACTTACCCCTCCACCCATGGGGTGTTTGAGGAAGGGATCCGCGAGATTTGCCAGATAATCCACGAGGCCGGGGGGCAGGTGTACATGGATGGGGCCAACCTCAACGCCCAGGTGGGCCTCTGCCGTCCTGCGGAGCTGGGAGCCGATGTCTGCCATCTCAACCTACACAAGACCTTCTGCATCCCCCACGGCGGCGGCGGGCCGGGGGTGGGGCCCATTGCCGTTGCCCGTCATCTCCTGCCGCATTTGCCCGGTCACCCGTTTTTGCCTGGTTGCAACGGCCCGGTCAGTGCTGCCCCCTGGGGCAGCGCCAGCATCCTGCCCATTGCCTGGGCCTACATCCGCCTCATGGGATCCGCCGGCCTTACCCTAGCTACCCAAGTGGCCCTCCTCAACGCCAATTACATCGCCAAGCGGCTGGATCCCTACTACCCGGTGCTCTACAAAGGGCCAGGGGGATGGGTGGCCCACGAGTGCATCCTGGATCTGCGCCCCCTCAAGAAAAGCGCCGGCATTGAGGTCGAGGATGTAGCCAAGCGGCTGATGGACTACGGCTTCCACGCCCCCACCATCTCCTGGCCAGTGCCGGGGACAATGATGGTGGAACCCACTGAGAGCGAATCCCTAGAAGAGCTGGATCGCTTCTGCGAGGCAATGATTGCCATTCGCCAGGAGATTGCTGCCATTGAGCGGGGCGAGATGGATCCCGTGCGCAATCCCCTTAAACTTGCCCCCCACACCGCCGAGGTAGTGGCCGCCGATCACTGGGATCGCCCCTACCCTCGATCCCTAGCCGCCTATCCCCTCCCGTGGGTCAAGGAGCGCAAGTTCTGGCCCAGCGTCAGCCGCATCGACAACGCCTATGGGGATCGTCACCTGGTGTGCAGCTGTCAACCTTGGCTGGAAGGCTGAATTAAGCTGCCTGCGGCTGGTCCAGCTCTGAGGAAGAGGGAATGGGCTGCCCGGCCTCTTGCACAAGGCGCTCAGTCTCTGGCAGCGAAGCCAGCACCTGCGGCAGCACCTCCTTATCGGCCTCAACAGCCCTCTCCGTTTCTTGCAGGAGCTCGATCGAGGCCTCGGTAAGCAGGTCAGCCACCTGAGACAGTTGCGCCTTCAGCGAGGCGTTCTCTCGCTCCAATTGCACCAACCGCCCTTGCAGGCTATCCATTTGCCGATCTCGCTCTCCCAGAGCTGCTTCCAGCTCACGGTTGCGGGCCTCCAACGCTTGGCGGGCTGCCTCTGCTTGGTTCAGCCGTTCTGTTAAGCTTGCCAATTCATCCTCCAAACTGGTGAGGCGACTCACCTGTTCCAAAAGTTGGGCATTTTCTGCTTTCAGTTTTTCAATCAACGCCTGAGCGCTCAACAGATCTGCCTTGGTAGAGTCCAGGTCGTAACAGACTTGGTCATAGTTGGCAATTAGCTCGCCTAGTCGAGCTTCTTTCTCCTGCAGTTCTTCTCGCAGGGAACGAATCAAGCGATCCCTCTGTTCGACGCACTGCTGTAACTGTTCGACCTGCTGTCGTAGAATAGGCAGTTGAACCAAAGCCTTCTTGGCTAGGCCGAGAATTTCCCTGAAGCTCTCCTGCAGGCGGCTGTAGGAGTAATCCAATTTGGCAAAGGCTTCGTTGAGCGCAAGGTAAGCCTTGCATACCTCCATGTAGCGCTGGGCCAGAGAAGTGGGGTGATCCATGATGTCCAGGTGGGGGTGCCGTGTCTATTTTATGCCGTTCATTCTATCGACCCAACCCGGAAAAGAGGTTATTCGCTACAACAACTGGGGGATTAACTTTACTTTAAGATTTTCCTCTCTCTAGGCAAGCAGCTCACGTCCTGCCCCGACAGGATTCAAACTCTCTGGCAAAAACGGCCGTTAAGAGTAGCACATTTTTACTCCCATCGAGGGGATCACACATTTAGCGTCTGGAGCAAAAGATTCAAAATTGAAACACTAGATATAGTTCAAAAGAGGGCTTCTGCTGGCTCAGGCAGGCTGCGCCTCCGGGATCCCCAGCGCTTCCAGATGGGCGGCGGCCCGCAACAGGTTGGCCTCTTGGTAGGGGGCAGCCACCAGTTGGACGCCAAAGGGCAGGGATCCGCCCTCGCGCAGCGGCACCGACAGCACCGGCAGGCCGACAAACGAGAGGGGCTGGGTGTAGAGACCCAGGTTGGGCCGGGTGAGGACTTCCACCCCAGCGATCACCATCTTCTCTTGGCCGAGCAAGGGGGCAGAGCAGGGGGTGGTGGGGGCGATGAACAGGTCGATCTCTTGAAAGAGGGCCTGAAGCTGCTGGCGATACCAGCGGCGAAAGCGCTGCGCCTGCACGATCCAACTGGCGGGCAGCAGAGCGCCAGCCAAAAGGCGATCCCGGGTCGCCGGGTCGAAGTCGTGGGGACGAGTTCGCAGGTGATGCAGGTGCAGGTTGGCTCCCTCGGCAGCCGTGATCAGGAAGGCAGCGGCGCGGGCGCGCTCGGCCTCCGGGATCCGCACCGTTTGCTGGGCTCCCAGGGCCTGGGCCACTTTTTCCACGCCGGCCAGGATGTGGGGCTCTGCTCCCCTCAGGAAGTAGTCATCGGCCACGGCAATGCGCAAGCCTTGGATCCCTTGCCCCAATTGCCCAAAGGTGGGATCCGCAGGGCGGCGAGCGCAGACGGGATCCTGGGGATCCGGCCCTTGCATGGCATCGAAGCTGAGGGCGAGATCGGCCACCGAACGGGCCAAGGGGCCCACGTGGTCAAAGCTGGGAGCCAACAGGGCTACTCCTGCCCGCGACAGACGGCCATAGGTGGGCTTGAGGCCGTAGATGCCGCACAAGGCGGCGGGCACCCGAATCGAGCCGTTGGTGTCGCTGCCCAGGCTGAGAGGTACCAAGCCCCCGGCCACGGCTGCTGCCGAGCCACCCGAAGAGCCGCCGGCACTGCGGCTGAGATCGTGGGGGTTGCGGGTGGGGCCGTAGTGGCTATTTTCGGTTACAAAGCCGTAGGCGTACTCGTCCATGTTGAGGGTGCCCACCAGGATTGCCCCTGCCTGCTTGAGGCGGGCCACCACCGTGGCATCTTGGGTGGCCGGGGGGTTCTCGCGGTTGATCGCCGAACCGGCCAGGGTGGTGAGGCCAGCCACGTCGAAGAGGTTCTTGACGGCAAAAGGCACCCCCGCCAGGGGGCCCACCGGGATCCCTTTGGCCACCTGTCGATCCAGCCGCTCCGCCGCCTGCAGGGCCGATGCTTCCAGCACGGCTGTAAAGGCATTGAGCTGGGGATCCCGCTGGCGAATCTGCTCCAGACAGGCGGCCACCACTGCCTGGGCGCTCACGGATCCCTGGCGGACGGCCCTGGCAATCGCGAACCCGTCGGCGCTGCCGAGAAGAGGGGGATCCGGGGTCATGGCTGGGGGTTGAAGGTAGGATCTGGCTCAACCGTCGGTGGCAGCGGAAACTCCAGTACCTGTTGAGCAAGGGGCAAAAAGCGGGCGAAGTTTGCGATCACCCCCGCCCGATGGTCCGGATGCAGGGGCAGTTGCAGCAGTTGGGCCATCGAGTCGACGTAGGTTTCGGGATCCCAGGGTTGCATCGGTTCAAGGGGTCGTCTGGGGAAAAGGTACCACAGGCCAGCTTGCCAAAACCAGCAGAAAGTTACCCAAGGCAGAATCCAAAGACAAGACCGTCCTCGGTTAAGGGGTGGCCGTCGACGCCGTGCTACCTGGCGGGGGCCAAAGGCGTTCGCGGGGCAAGACAGGGCGAGTCACGGCCTGCCGCTCCCATTCCTCTAAACCGGAGCGACGACCGGCAGCAGAACTGGGGGCACTGGCCTGCAGGCGCTTGCGGAACAGGCGCAACTGCTGTTGCTCGGCGGCGGGAGAAACACGCTGGGCAAAGAGGGGATGCAAGAGCTTCTCTTCCTGCTCAAACTGGGCCCGCAACTGCCGATAAAAGTGAAGGGTAGCAGAGGGATCCAACTGCTGCGGCTCACGCTCCGCCTGGTGCAAAAAGCGGGTCAGCTCCGGGATCTGATCCCGCAACTGTTGCTCCAGCCCATTGACCTGGCTGCTGAGCTGGGGATCCGCTGCCAGAGCCGTCCTGAGCAGCGGGTAGAGGACATGGCGCTCCAATTGAATGTGGCGGGAGAGGCGCTGCCGCAACCTTTGCACCCAGAGACGCCGCTGCTCCAGATCCAACTCCGAGGCCCGAGAGAGACGAGCCAAGAACTGCAGGATAACCCGGTGCTGTTCGGCACAAAGGGCAACCAGTGTAGACATAGCAGTTCCCTGGAGAAAAAGCTTTATCTTAGCTTAACTTTGTCAAGAGACAGCAGCGTGCGTAAGGGTACGGGACTGGTGCAGGTGTCTTGGCTACACCCCGACAGCAACCCCGGCAAAAGCTGCCCTCCGGTTGCTAGGCTTGCACAAGCCAGCGGCGTTTCCAGGCGGAAGTGGGCTCAAGGGGTGAAGTTTGCTGTTCCTGCTGGCGCTGCAGCCGAATTTGGGCTCTGTCTCCCTGCAAGGTGGGATCCCGGTAGGGCACAGCGGCGCGGGTTTTCAGGTGCTCCCGCTCCATGGGGGAGAGGGACGGCAGGTGATCCGGTTGGGGTGAGGCCACCGTGCCCGGCCAAGGGCGACCCACCGGCGGCGTCGAGCCAATGAAAAGCCCCGCCTCCAGCAAGGCTGCTCGCACCGCCGCCGCACAGGAATAGGTGGCCAGGATCCCGCCGGGGCGCATTCGCGCCGCCACTGCCCGCAAAAAGTCCACCGTCCACAGCTCCGGGCAGACGGAAGGGGAGAAGGGATCCAAAAACACCGCATCCGCCCATCCCAGCGGCACCCGGAGCAGGGTTTGGCGGGCATCTCCCCACAGCAGCGTTCCGCGCCAGCGCGGCGATTGCCAGGATCCCTCGTTGATAAAGTGTTGCCACTCCTGGCTAAAGCTCCAAGTGGATCCCACCCCCACCTGCCAGGCCTGGCGGGGCACCTGCGGGGAGCGCTCTAGGCCAATGACTTCTACAGGGCAGTCGGGCCGCACCTGCCAGATTGTCTCCAAGGCCAGGCCAGAGTTGTAGCCAAGGCCAAAGCAAATATCCAAAAGACAAATGGGATCCTCCGGATCCCGCTCCAACGGCAGCCGATCCAGCCGGCAAGGGCGGACGAACTTCTCCAGCGCTTCCTGAGCGGCGCCGCTGACGTTGTGAAAAGCCTGCCCAAACTCCTGGGAGAAAAAGGTCAGGGATCCATCCCCTGTGGTCAACACCTGCCACTGGGTTTCTGCGGTCATGGCTACTGCAAGTTTCTATTTCCAGCTTGGCGATTCTTTGATAGCTTGAGAACGTTAAGATGAGTTTCGCAGCTCACCGGCAGGGCTTGTAGATTCGGCTCTGGCCATCCCTAGCTAGGGGGGTACCTCAGCGGCTATGTCTTTACTGGATTGGTTTGCCGAGCGGCGCAAACAGACTTCTCTCAACTTGACAGGCAGCAGCCCCTTCGACAAAGAGCGGCAAGTGCGAGAGATTGCCGACGGCCTCTGGCAGAAGTGTCCAGCTTGCGACGCTCTCACCTACAGCAAAGATCTGCAGCAGAACTGGCAGGTTTGTCCAAGCTGTGGCTACCACCATCGCATCACAGCCCCGCAGCGGCTGGAGCAGCTTTTGGATCCCGGCTCCTGGCAGCCCCTCGACGAGCACCTGGCCCCCACCGATCCGCTGCACTTTTTCGACCAAAAGCCCTACGCCGAGCGCCTGGCCGCCTACCAGGAGCGCACCCAGCTCAAGGATGCCGTCCTGACCGGGTTGGGCACTCTGGAAGGGATCCCGGTGGCGATGGGCGTGATGGATTTTCGCTTTATGGGCGGCAGCATGGGCTCGGTCGTAGGCGAGAAGATTACCCGTCTCACCGAACGCGCCACCTGCGATCACCTACCCCTGATCCTTTTTTCGGCCTCTGGGGGAGCCCGTATGCAGGAAGGGATCCTCAGCCTGATGCAGATGGCCAAAACAGCAGCCGCTCTGCAAAGGCACCGCGAAGCCGGCCAGTTGTTTATCTCCGTGCTTACCCATCCCACCTATGGGGGAGTGACCGCCAGCTTTGCCATGCTGGGAGACTTGATCCTGGCCGAACCCGGCGCCCAGATAGGGTTTGCCGGGCCCAATGTTATCGAGCAAACCATTGGCAAGGGCAAACTCCCGGAGGGCTTCCAGACGGCTGAGTACTTGCTAGCCCATGGGCTCATCGATGCAATCGTGCCGCGGACTGAACTGCGCAAGCGCTTGGCCCAGTTGCTGGCCATGCACCGACCCCGCTTGCACATGTCCCTTGCCGCGCTCGATTCGACTTACGCCCTCGATCCCGCCAGGATCTGAGACGGGAAGTAAAGGTTGGATCCCTTTGTCTGCAGGCGGAGCAGTTAGCTCCCCTCTCCCAAAGGGAGAGGGGCCGGGGGTGAGGGATTGCTCCCTGGCTGAAGAGGAAGGGAGGGTAGCTGCCTCAACGGCACAGCGCGCCTAGATCCGGCAGACAATCTCAATCAGTGGGAAGTTGCCATGGCAAAGAAGGATACCCTCTCTGTTTGCAGAAGAGGGATTTTCTGCCGAGGGGGTCATAGCAGCAACCGATGGTGCTAAGGTGGGGCATGAGGTCTTGACTGGAAGCAATGGATTTTAAGCTACGCATCCGTACCGCCGAAACTCCGCAAGGGCAACAACTGGCGATTGTGCCGTTGGAAGGTCGCTTTGACGCCAAGGTCGCTTCCGAAGTGCGGCAGTTGCTGCAGCAGGTTTTGGATTTTGGTTACCACAACCTGTTGATCGACATGTCGGCGGTTACTTTTATGGATAGCTCCGGCCTGGGGGTGCTGATCTCGGCCTTGCGCAAGTGCCGGACTGCCGGCGGCAACCTCAGCCTCTGTTGCGTTCCGGAAAGCGTCGCCCTCGTCCTCAGCCTCACCTCGATGGAGAAGGTCTTGACCTGTTTTGACGACCTGGAGACGGCCATCGCCAACTTCTCCACCGCTTCCTCTGCTCGCTAGGCCGACATCTTGAGTTGCTGCGATGCCCTGCCTACGCCTCTGACTTTGTTCCCAGGATCTGTTGAGGATGCTCAGCCATGACCCAAGCTGGCCTCGATACCTTTCAGCTCCTTTACCAGCACCACCGTGGCCCCAGCTTTTGCGAGCGCATGCTGGCTACTGCTCCTGGCCGCTTCAATGAGACCTTTTGGCAGTTTTGGCAGCAGCATGTTGAGCCCTGCTTGCCCGCTGCGCCCTGCCTGCTGGATTTGGGAACGGGGCCGGGGTATGTCCTCCGGCAGTGGGCCCAGCGCTACCCCGGCGGACATTTCATTGGCGTAGATCTAATGCCCTACATGTTGGAGCGGGCAGCGGCAGACTTGAAAGGCGTCCCTGGCCTTCAACTGCTGCAGGCCGATCTCCACGATCCCCATTTGCCCCTGCCAGATTGCAGCGTTGACGCGGCTCAGGCGGTGGTGGTGATCCACGAGATGGTGCAGCCGGTGCGCCTGTTGCAAGCGGTGCGGCGCCTGCTCAAGCCAGGGGGGCGGTTTTTGCTGGTGGACTGGGTGCGCGCCCCACTTAGCCTCTACTTCGATGCGGCCACAGAAGCCCAACTGTTTCAGATGGAAACATCCCTAGACACCTTGGTGGATCAGTTTACCCACTTCTACGAGCACAACCGCTTCAGCGCTGAGGACTTGGCCTGGCTGTTGGAGAAGGTTGGCTTGAGAGTGGTGGCGCAAGAGCTCTACGGGCAAAATCGCTTTGTGCGCCTTGTGGCGGAAAAGCCCTAGAGGACTTCAGGGATCCGCCGCTCGGCCTGCACCTGGGCAAACACCTGCACCTCGGTGCTCATTTTGCGCAGTTGGCGGGCCAACTTAATGGCCTTGTCGCGGGGGAGAGGGGGGCTCACCACCGCCGGCAGGCAGCGCAACAGCGGCTTCAGGGCCGTCTTGGGCAGCCGCGCATAAAACGCCAAGGTGGAGAGGATCTCGTCTTCAAAGTAGGGGTTGCGGTATTCCAAAAGCCGCACTTGATAGAGTTCCGGCGGCAGAGGGCGTCCCTGGGCCAGGCGAATCAGGGATCCCACCGTCCCCATCACGTATAGACGATCCCCCCGCTTCAACAGGGTCTCGCCCTCTTTCTGCCAGATCTTGGGAAAAACACAGGGCCGGCCCGGTCGGGAGTGATGCAGCAAGATCGCCAGGTCGTAATCCTGGGCCAGTTGCCGTAGGGATAGCCCCAGGTAAGGGTCATGGGCCGAGACCTCCAGCAACGTCACCAGCAGCGTTTCCCCGTCCCAAGTCAAGGTGCCGTAAACGGATCCCACCAACGCTGCCGTAGCAAAAGCCCGCGCCCCCAGGGCCGTGGTGCTGTAGCTGGTTCCCAGCGTCTGCAGATGCCGCTGCATCCGCGCCGCCAGCTCAGGATCCGTGACCCGCAAAATGGTGCGGATCCCAGGTTGCAGGCTGTGGGCGGTCAGGGCGGTCTCGAGGTTGGTGAGATCGTCAGGCGTCGTGCAGATCAAAGAGCGGCTGCTTTGGATGCGAGCCTGTTGCAGCGTGCTGGCCAAGGCGTAGTTGCCCCGGATCACCACCGCCCCCTCCCGTTCCGTCGCCGCCAGCAGGGGATTGTCGCTGTCGGGCTCCACAACCACCACCTCATAGCCCATTTGCCGCAACAACTGTAGCACCAAGTAGCTCAGCCGTCCCAACCCCGCGAT